>JAGNPU010000204.1 GCA_017989485.1 Neisseriaceae bacterium | reverse complement strand
ATCCAAACCGCTTGGCCCACGCTGAGCTGACCTTGCGCTAGGCGGCCCTGATAGCCGCGAAAATCGTCGCTGGCGCTGCCGTCTTGGCGCGCCACCCGCTGTACCGGCAACAAGGCGGCCTTGGCCTCACTGGGCAGGTGCTGGGCGGTGGTCGGCAAGTCAGACAGCAGGCTGAGCAGAGGCCGGCCGTGATACCAGGGCAGGTTGTCGCCGGCATGGACGATGTTGTCGCCGTGCAGCGCCGAAATAGGCACATAGTGAATCTGCTCCGGCGTCAGGCCGATCTGGGCGGCCAGGCGGGCATAGGCCGCCGTAATGGCGTTAAACTTGGCTTCGTCGTAGTTGAGCAGGTCTAGTTTGTTCACCGCCACCAAAATATGGGGGCAGCCCAACAGCTTGAGCAGGGCGCTGTGGCGCTTGGTTTGGGTCAATAGCTGAGGTTCGCCCTCGGTAAAGTCGAGACGGCTGGCGTCGATCAGCACAATGGCCGCATGGGCGGTAGAGGCACCGGTCACCATATTGCGGGTGTACTGTTCGTGGCCGGGGGTGTCGGCGATGATGAATTTACGTTCTGCGGTGTTGAAATAGCGATAGGCCACGTCGATGGTAATGCCCTGTTCGCGCTCGGCGGCAAGGCCGTCGGTCAGCGAGGCAAAGTCGGGTATGCCGGCTTGGGTACGCTTGCTTTTGCTGTGATGCAGCTGGTCTAGCTGGTCGCTCAACAGGGTGTGGCTGTCGTATAGTAATCGGCCAATAAGGGTGGATTTGCCGTCATCAACGCTGCCTGCGGTGATGAATCTTAAAACAGAGGATTGGGTGCTCATAGAATGCCTTTATCAGCGTGCTGTGGGGTGGGGCTTAAAAATAGCCGGCTCGTTTGCGTTCTTCCATCGCCGCTTCTGAGACCTGATCGTCGAGGCGGGTGGCGCTGCGTTCTGAAACCGTGGTTTGGGCGGTTTCGTGGATGATGTCCAAGGGGGTGGCGGCCACGCTGGCCACCGGGCAGGTGCAGCTGATGTCGCCTACGGTGCGAAAGCGTACCGAGCGCACTTCGCTGGTTTCGTCAGGCCCCTTCGGGGTGTAGTCGGTGACCGGCACCAGCAGGCCGTGGCGGTTGACGACTTCGCGCTGATGGGCGTAGTAAATCGGCGGCAAGGCCAGGCCTTCGCGGGCGATGTATTGCCAAACGTCCAGTTCGGTCCAGTTGGAAATGGGGAAGACCCGCATTTGTTCACCCTGATGCAGGCGGGTGTTGTACAAAGACCATAGTTCTGGCCGCTGCGCCTTAGGGTCCCATTGGCCAAATTCGTCCCGAAACGAGAAAATCCGCTCCTTGGCCCTGGCCTTTTCTTCGTCGCGCCGGGCACCGCCCATGAGGGCATCAAACCCCTGTTCGGCAATGGTTTCCAGCAGGGTGACGGCCTGGGCGGCATTGCGTGAGTCGGTGGCCTGACGCAGCACCACCGTGCCTTTGGCAATGGAATCCGCCACATGGCCAACAACAAGGGGGGCCCCCACGCGCGCCACGGTTTGGTCGCGAAAGGCGATGACTTCCGGATAGTTATGGCCGGTGTCGATGTGCAGCAGGGTAAACGGCAGCCGTAAGGGCCTGTCGCCAAAGGTAAACGCCTTGCAGGCCAAGGCCAGTAAGACCACAGAGTCTTTGCCGCCAGAAAACAGCAGCGCCGGATGGCGCGCTTCGGCCACCACTTCACGAATGATGTGGATGGCTTCGGCTTCTAGCCAGTCTAGGTGGGTGTTGTGTAATAAGGTCATGCACGCACTCGTTTCGGATTAGGGATGTTGATGATTATGGTGTAGGCCACACTCTTTGCTGTCCTTGCTTTCCCACCACCACCGCCCGGCGCGGATGTCTTCACCCGCGCGGATGGGCTTGGTGCAGGGCTCACAGCCTATGCTGGGGTAGCCTTGCTGATATAAGGCATTGCAGGGCACTTCATAACGGGCGATGTAGGCCCATACCTCGGCTTCAGACCAGTCAAACAGCGGATTGAATTTTTGGATGTGGCGGTCGTCGTCAGCCTCTTGAAACGGCAAAACGGCGCGGGTCACCGACTGCGCCTGACGTTGCCCGGTGAGCCAGGCGTCGGCGCCAAGGAGGGCGCGGTTAAGCGGCTCAATTTTGCGCATAAAACAGCAGCGCTGACGCAGCGGCACGCTGTTGTAAAAGGCCAGCGGCCCATGTTCGGCCTCATAGGCGGCGGTGGCCGTCGGGTCGGGCGTGACGGTGCGTACGCTCAGGCCATAGCGGTGCTGAATCAGCGGCAGTAGCGCCAGCGTTTCGGCGTGCAGCTTGCCGGTTTCTAAGGTAAATACGCTGATGGGCAGGCGCTGGCGGGCGATGGCATCGGTTAAGACCATGTCTTCTGCGGCCAGGCTCGAGGCCAGGCGGTTGTCGGCGGCCTGTTCGGTGATGTAACGCAGGCGTTTGGCCAAGAGCTGGATTTTTTGTGGCAAAGCCTGTTGTAGCGCGGCCGTGGGCTGCGGTGGCTGCCAGCCTTGGGGCTTAGAGGTGGGGGCAGTGGTCATGTTTCGTCCAGTGTTTTTTTGATGCTGTCATCGTAGCAATAGACGTCTAGATGTGTGAAATAACATTAACGTATGAGCTTATAGCGAAAAAATATATGAATATATTCATGTGCTTATATATCGTTTGATTGTAAGGATATAGTTAAAGGGTATTTTACTTTTGCTGTCTAGATGGCTAATTTGAACGGCTCAATAGATTGCTTTCAAGGATGGTTCATGGCCTATTTCCCTTTATTTGTCGACCTTGCCCGTAAGCCCGTATTGGTGGTCGGGGGCGGTATGGTGGCGGCACGCAAAGTTGCCGCCTTGTTAAAGAGTGAGGCGCAGGTTCAGCTGGTGGCCCCAGCGTTAAATCCCGACATTCAGGCATGGATAGACGAAGGTCGGGTGTCATGGTTGGCGGCAGAGTTTAGCCCCGAACACATCGACGGCGTCTGGTTGGTGATTGCGGCCACCGACGATCAGGCATTAAATCAACGGGTTTATCTGGCGGCAGAAGCGCGCCATCGCCTGGTCAATGTGGTCGACGATCAGGCCCTGTGTCGGTTCATTACCCCCGCGGTCATCGATCGCGGGCCAATCCAAATTGCCCTTTCCAGTGGCGGCACGGCGCCGGTGCTGGTCCGGCAATGGCGGGAACGCTTGGAAGCCTTACTGCCTCAGCACCTAGGGCTCATGGCCAGCATTGCAGGGGCCTGGCGGATGCGGGTGAAGGAGGGGATACAGGGCTTTAACGAACGACGCTATTTTTGGGAAACCTTGTTTAAAGGGCCGTTTGCCCAAGCCGCTCGTCGCGGCAATGCGGTGCAGGCGGCCGCCCTGCTTGAAGCCCAGCTACAAGGACATGAGCCCCGCAGCAAGGGCGAAGTGGTGTTGGTGGGGGCTGGGCCTGGTGACGCTGGGCTATTGACCTTAAAGGGGTTGCAGGCCATACAAAATGCCGACGTGGTGCTATACGATGCGCTGGTCGGCCCTGACGTGCTGAATTTAATCCGCCGTGATGCCGACAAAATTCCCGTGGGCAAGCGTGCCCGCGGCCATCAGGTGGCGCAACAAGACACCAATCAATTGCTCATAGACTATGCCTTAGCCGGCAAAAAAGTGGTACGGCTCAAGGGCGGCGACCCATTCGTCTTTGGCCGAGGCGGTGAAGAACTTGAGGCTTTGGCCCAGATGGGCATCCCCTTTGAAGTCGTGCCCGGCATCACCGCGGCCTTAGGCGCGACCGCCTATGCGGGGATTCCTTTAACCCACAGGGACCATGCCCAAACCGCGCTGTTCATCACCGGCCACTGCCGCCCCGACGGCCATGAGCTCGACTGGTCGACGCTGGCGCGCGGACGGCAGACGCTGGTGGTGTATATGGGCACGATTAAGGCCGCTGACATCAGCACGGCCTTAATCCAGCAAGGCCGTGCTGCCGACACGCCGGTGGCCATCATCAGCCACGGCACGCTGCCGACGCAGCGCACCCAGGTCGGCGTCTTGGCTGATTTGGCGCACTTGGCCGCGCAAGCGTCAACGCCAGCACTCATGGTGATCGGCGAAGTAGTGGCCTTGCAGCGGGACTTGGCCTGGTTTGGCGAGGAGGTGGAAACGGTTTGTCCTGTGACACGGGAGGAAGCTTTGGCGGGATAGGGATAAAATTGGTGGCCGGCCGTCATAACGTTCAAAGGCCGCGCTAAAGCTGGAGGGGTGCTGATAGCCTACCTTATTGCGTACACTCACCCCCGTTTTTCATCAAAGCGTTTCAGGCCTGTTGGACGATGGCGTGAGGCTGTCACGATTTTTTAACATAAATCCATCACACTAGGGCTTCTCACCAACCTGCGGAAGCCCTAAAATCATG
>JAGNPU010000203.1 GCA_017989485.1 Neisseriaceae bacterium | reverse complement strand
TCTTACGACCCCTGGTTTAACCTGGCGGTGGAAGAGTGCATTTTCCGCCAAATGGACCCACAACATAAGGTTTTGTTTTTATGGCGTAATGCCGACACGGTGGTGATTGGCCGCGCTCAAAACCCTTGGAAAGAATGTAATACCCGTAAAATGGCGGCCGATGGGGTGAAGTTGGCCCGCCGCAGCAGCGGTGGGGGCGCGGTGTTCCAAGACTTGGGCAACACCTGCTTTACCTTTATGGCGGGCAAGCCCGAATACGACAAAACCGTGTCCACCAATATGATTCTGGCGGCCTTGGCGTCTTTGGGCCTGAATGCTGAGGCTTCGGGCCGTAACGATTTATTGGTGAAGACCAAGGACGGCGATCGGAAAATTTCCGGCTCGGCCTATCGCGAAACCAAAGACCGGGGTTTTCATCACGGTACCTTATTGATTGATACCGATTTAAATCGGCTCGGGGACTACCTTAACCCCGACCTCAAAAAACTGCAGGCCAAAGGCATCACCTCGGTGCGCTCACGCGTGGCCAATTTAATCGAAGTGGCCCCCGATGTTTCACATGAAACCATCGTCACCGCCATCAGCAATGCCTTTTTTGCGCTGTATGGTGAACGCGTGGTGGCCGAACACATTTCCCCCCAGGCCTTGCCTGATTTGCCTCATTTTGTGGCCCAATTTGAAAAACAAAGCAGTTGGGACTGGAATTTTGGCCAAGCGCCCTCATTTACTCATGAACTCAGTGAGCGTTTTGCTTGGGGCGGGATTGAGCTGTTCTTTGACGTTGAAAAAGGCGTGCTCACCCGTGCGCAGCTTTTCACCGACAGCCTGTATCCCGAGGTATTTGAATGCTTGGCCGCGCGCTTGGTTGGCGTGGCCTATCAGCCTGAGGCGATTGCGGCGCAGGTGGCCGCGCTGGCGACAGAGCAGCCTGCGGTGGCGGCAGAGTTAACGGCGTTGCAGGGATGGTTGCAACAGGCTTTGCGCTAGGCCCAAGGCCTAACCCATACAAGGACGACACCATGACCCAAAAATTATTACAGATTGATTTCCCAACCGATGGCCCCTTTGGGGCACAGATGAGCGCGGCGTTTGCGGCGCTGGCGCAAAGCATCGCCACCGAACCAGGCCTGCTGTGGAAAATATGGACGGAAAATGCCGAAACCAAAGAAGCCGGCGGCGTGTATTTGTTTGCCGATTTGGCCAGCTTAGAGCGTTATTTGGCCATGCACACGGCGCGGTTACAGTCGTTTGGGGTCACCGGCATTCGTAGCAAAATTTTTGACGTGAACGCCTCTTTAAGCGCCATCACGCGCCACGCCTAACCCCTAATCCCTCGTCCATGCCTCACATCGTGGGCGATTTGAAGAAAGTCAGCCATGATCGATGCCTTAGTCAGCGGGCGTTTAACCGCCAAACCCATGAAGCGTTTGGACAGTCAGAATAAGTCTTTTGTGACGGCTCGGTTTCAAGCGTCTACCTATCAAAATGAAATGATCCAGGTGAATTTAATCGCCTTTGACGAACAGGTCTGCCAAACCTTATTGACCCTAGACGAAGGCGATACCCTAAGCGTTTCCGGCAGCCTGACGCCTAAGGTGTGGAAAGCCAAAGATGGGTTAATTCGGCCCATTGTGGATTTAATGGCCCACGCCGTCCTCACCCCTTATCAAATCAACGCCAAACGGGCGATGATTGCCGATGACGAGGGTTAATCCCGTTTTTGTAGGCACCTCATGAAGGAGCACACCATGTTGCAGTATTCGATCTTAGACCTCGTGCCCGTGACCGAAGGCGGTACGGTGGCGCAGGCCATTGCCCATTCCGTGGCGGTGGCACAACAGGCCGAACGCTTAGGCTATCACCGGTATTGGGTGGCCGAACACCACAATATGCGCAGCATTGCCAGCTCGGCCACCTCGGTGTTGATTGGCCACATTGCCAGCCAAACCGAGCGCATTCGCGTGGGGTCTGGCGGGGTGATGTTGCCCAACCATTCGCCCATGGTGATTGCCGAGCAGTTTGGCACCCTAGAAACGCTTTATCCCGGTCGGATTGACCTAGGCCTAGGCCGGGCCCCCGGCACCGACCAGACCACGATGCGGGCGTTGCGTCGCGACATCAGCGGCAGCGCCGACCATTTTCCACAGGACGTGGCGGAATTGCAGGCCTTGCTGGCTGATGACAGTAGCCTGCCGTACACCGCCACGCCAGGACAAGGCACTAACGTGCCCTTATATCTATTGGGTTCTAGCCTGTTTAGCGCCCAGCTGGCGGCCCAAATGGGTTTGCCCTACGCCTTTGCCATGCATTTTGCCCCGAAAATGATGATGCAGGCGCTGGCACTGTATCGCTCTTTGTTTGAGCCATCCGCCGTTCTGGCCAAGCCGCACGTCATCATTGGCACCAACGTGTTTGTGGCCGACACCACGGCGCAGGCACAGCGGCAGTTTTCTTCGCTGCAGCAACGCTTCCTCGGCTTGCTCAAAGGCGAACAGGGTGGTTTATTGCCACCGCCGGTGGACGACATCAGCACGCTGGCGGCCCCACACGAGCTCATGCACATGGACAGTATGTTGGGCGCGTCCATTGTGGGTGATGAGGCTCAGGTACGACACAGCATCCAGGCCCTGTTGGCCCAAACCGGTGCCGATGAGCTAATGGTGACGGCGCAAATGTATGACCATCAGGATCGCTTAGCCAACATCGGTAAAATCGCCGAAATCTTACAGTCGTTACACAAGGCTTGAGTTTTTGACTCGGTATGGCTATAATCCGCCTAACTCTTAGGGGAGTAATCTTTTTGGCGTGATTCTGGCCAAAGGTGCTGATCAACATATTTGGGCAACTTGCTCGTGGTCAGTACGTCCTACTCAGTGGGATTGATGAGACTTAAGACATACATTGCGCTTTTGGTGGGCGCATGATGTATGTCTTTTGCCGAAATCAAGCCCACCGAGGTCAAAACAATGGAAGCCTTCTTATCTTCTACTCTAGCCGTGGCCATTGCCGAGATCGGTGACAAAACCCAACTATTAACGTTATTTTTAGCCGCTCGTTTTACCCAGCGTCATGCCATTATTATGGGCATACTCGTCGCGACCTTAATCAACCATGCCGTGTCTGCCCTTGTGGGCAATTGGGTGATTCAATTTGTCCCTGCCAATGTGATTCCTTGGGCCGTTGGCCTAAGCTTTATTGCCGTTGGCCTGTGGCTATTGATCCCGGACAAAGACGAAGACACGGACAGCAACACGCTGAAGTATGGGGCGTTCGTGGCCACCTGCGTGCTGTTTTTCATCGCCGAAATTGGGGACAAAACCCAAATTGCCACCATTGTGCTGGCCGCCAAGTATCAAGCGCCGGTTGCGGTTGTGGCCGGCAGTACCCTTGGCCTGATGTTGGCCAACGTGCCGGTGGTGTATTTTGGCCAATGGATTATGGCGCGGGTACCTTTGCATTTGGCGCGCTATGGCGCCTGCGGCCTGTTTTGCCTGCTGGGGGTGTTGACCTTAATCTACGGCTAAGGCCGTTGTGAACGACTGATGAGGCGCCAATCTAAGGATGGGCGCCTTTTTTATGCGTCTCATCAGGGCGCGAGGGCGCAGCCGTTTCACGTGAAACGGCTGCCGCGCGACGGTTGTTTGCGGGGCGGTGCAAATCCCAGCTTTATTTGTGTTAGCGCAAATAAAGCTTTTTTAATGGCTGCGTCAAAAACCCTTTCTGCTACTATATTTTGTATTATTTTTCATTACATACACAATATGTTGTGTTTTAAGGGGTTCCCATGACGGCAACAATACAAAAGCGGGATGGTCGCATCCAGCCTTTTTGCGTGGACAAAATTGCGGCAGCCATATTCAAGGCGGCCCAGGCCGTGGGTGGGCACGATGAGGCTGAGGCGCATGCGCTGGCGCAAAAAGTGGTGGCGGCGCTGGGCGACGAGTGTCTGCTGATTGAATCGATACAGGATGAGGTCGAACGCCAGCTGATTCTGGCCGGTCATGCCAAAACCGCCAAGGCCTACATTGTTTACCGTGCCAATCGGCAGCGCATGCGCGACATGAGCAGCGGCCTGATGACGGTATTGGCCGACTTAAGCAATACCGATGCGGCCCACTCTGATTTAAAACGCGAGAACGCCAATATTGATGCCGACACCGCCATGGGCACGATGTTGAAGTATGGCTCAGAAGCCGCAAAGAAATACTACGACCTGTTTGTGCTGCAGCCGGCCCACGCCGAGGCCCATCATCGGGGCGACATCCACATTCATGACCTAGATTTTCTGACCCTGACCACGACGTGTTGCCAAATTGATTTAACCGCCCTATTTGCCCATGGCTTTGGCACCGGCCACGGGTTTTTGCGCGCGCCGCAAAGCATCCACGCCTACTCTGCGCTGGCC
>JAGNPU010000202.1 GCA_017989485.1 Neisseriaceae bacterium | reverse complement strand
CCCAAGGCATCACCAATACCAATTATTTTGTGACCACCAGCGTGGATCGCTATGTATTGACCATCTTTGAAACGCTGCAGCCAGAAGAGCTGCCCTTTTTCTTGGATTTAATGGCCTTGCTCAGCCAGAAAGGCGTGGCCTGTCCGGCGCCCATCCCGCAAACAAACGGCCAGTTCATGCGCTTGTTGCAGGGCAAAGCGGCCTGCTTGGTGAGCTGTCTGAGCGGCCGTGACATCACCCAGCCGAATGCCGCCCAGTGCCGCTCGGTCGGTGCCATGCTGGCGCGCATGCATGTGGCCACCGCAGACACCGACTTAACCATGGTCAATCCTCGCCATGCCGGCTGGTGGACGGTGGCGCAAGACCGTTTGCTGCCGCTGTTGAGTGCCGCCGACGCCGAGCTGTTGCAGTCAACCATCACCCGTTTACAGCAGCATCCCGACACCGATTTGCCGCAGGGGCTGATTCACGCCGATCTGTTTAAAGACAATGTGCTGTTGGACGGCGATGAGGTCACCGGCTTCATCGACTTTTACTACGCCTGTCGCGGCAGCTTTGTTTACGACATTGCGATTGCGATCAATGATTGGGCACAGGATGCCGCCCACCAGTTAGACCATGCCTTGGTGCAGGCCTTCTTAGATGGCTATCAGAGCGTACGGCCCTTGAGCGCCGCCGAGCTGGCCTATTTGCCCATGGCGCAGCAGGCCGGCTGCATCCGTTTTTGGGTGTCTCGCCTGTTGGACTATCATTTTCCGCCAGAGGGCGAGATGACGTTTACCAAGAATCCGGCGGCCTTTAGGGATTTGCTGTTGAGCATTCAAGCTTAACCCAACCGCACCGTCGAGACACAAGCCAAGCCCTGAAACGTCAGCGCTTGGCTTTTTTGTTGGCTAAATCAGAGGGCGTATGGCCAAAAGCCTGTTTGAAGAGGCGGGTAAAGTGGGATTGGTTCACAAAACCGCACTGTAAGGCGAGCGCCAAGATTGTGGTGGTGGGTTGGGTGCTCAGCAGATGATGGGCATGGTGTAGGCGTGCTTGCGTCAGCCAGTGGTGAAAACTTTCCTCTTGTTGTTGGAACAGCGCATAAAAATAGCGCACCGACAGTTGGCAGGCGGCCGCAATGCGTTGGGGCGACAGTTCAGGGTCGTTCATGTGGCTGAGGGCGTATTGCTTAATGCGTTTGATGTGGGCGGCGGCGATGGCATTGCTGTGATGGCAAGGGGTCAGTAGGGCCAGGCACAGCTCGGTGAGCTGGTGGGCAAACAGGGTTTTCATGTCGTGAAAGTGTTCTGGATGAGTGCGATGGTGTTGTTGCAGCAGGGTAAGGTAATCTTGGATGAAGCGGATTGAGGCCTGTTGTGAAGGCTGCTGCTGTTTGCCGCATAGCTGTTCTGGCTGTTTGAGATGGCGGCGCAACAAAGCCCCTGGCAGTCGAATCACCCACATATTGGCGGCCTCACGACATTCAAAATGGTATTTTTCAGCACTGTGTTGGAGTAAGTATTGGCCTGGAGTGAATTCGTGATAGTGGTTGCGGACGGCAAAGTGAATGGTGTGGGTCGCGGGCAGGGCCAACAAAAAATCATCCTCAAGCTGTGATTGCGTCGTGTGTTGGCGCTGATAGCTAATGGGGGCTGATTGTAAGTGAGACAGGCCGAGGTCGTCTAACTGCCATCGTTGTAAGCTGCCGCTAAAGGTGTCTGGCTGCGGCATGGTGATGTTTAAGTCGTAATAGGCCTCTTTGACAATGTGCTGCCATTGCTGGGCTTTGTGTTTGGCAGGGGTGGCGGCGATGTGGGCATCGTGGTGGATCATGATGTATTCCCTTATTTTAATGATGCATTAAAGCCTTAACGCTCTTTTAGAGCTTAAATTCAACCGTCGTCGTTGGCAATCACTATTTCCATCCGTGCCCCAAATAGGTTGGAGGACGCTGCAGTAATAGAACAAAGGTGGTGCAGTAAAGGCGCAGACAAAGGGCGACGGGGTTTGTTTAAATGGGAGGACAAAAGCAATCAATAACATAGAGGAGTTTTGTCATGTGTGACTTTCATTTACCAAGAGACTACACCATCAAACCCAGCCCATGGGGCGAGGATGACCAAATAGGTCGCCTGAATTGGATTACCGATGCCAGCAGAGCCGAGGTGATGCAGGGGCTGGACCCATCTCGCTCTTACGATGTGTCCGTTAATTATTTTATGGGTATGCCTTCGTGGTCCGCTGCGGGAGACCCGCCGTTTCAAATCTGGATGACCCATACCCCTTCTGGCAACGTTCACGATGATTTGTTGGCGGTGAGTACGCAGGCCAAACAGCTCATCGGCTATTCTGGCGACGCCATTTCCATGTACACCCATTGCGGGACCCACATCGACACCCTCAATCATTTTGGCTATGGGGAAGGCATTTGGAATGGCTATCAGCAAGCCAAACATTTGGGCAGCCGTCATTGGACCAAGTGTGGTGCCGACGTCATGCCCATTATTTGTGCCCGGGCGGTTTTGTTGGACGTGGCCAAAACCTTAGGGGTGGCGCGCTTGCCGGCCTCTTATGGCATTGGTCGCGCCGACCTAGAGCAAACCATTGCGGCGCAAGGGGTGGAGATACGGCAGGGCGACATCGTCATGATCCGCACCGGCATGATGACGGTATGGCCTGATCGAGAGCTGTATTTAAATCATTCGCCAGGCTTAAACATAGAAGGGGCGGAGTATTTGGTTGGCTTGGGCGCCATGATTATTGGGGCCGATAACATTGCCTTAGAGCAAGGGCCATCGGCCGAGGAAAACAATTATTTCCCCGTACACACCTATTTGTTTGCCGAAGCGGGCGTGCCGATACTGGAAGTGTTGAACCTAGAGGATTTGGCGCGGGATGAGGTGTATGAAATGGCCTTTATTGGCCGTGCCATGCCGATTGTGGGGGCCACCGGTGCGCCGATACAGCCGGTGGTGTTTCCATGGAAAAAGCCTGCCTGCTAGGCTGGCGCAAGGTCGACGTCCCCCAACGCATCCTGCCTGCGTTGGGGGACGATTTTTTTGTGGTGAGGCCTTAAAAATAGACCGGCAGCCGACGCTCAAACGCCCGCATGTAGCCATACAGCCTAGGGCCGAGGATGCGCTGCTGCTCTAAGCGGGCCTGCTCGTCCATGAGGGCATAGTTGGGTGTGTTGCCGCTGTAGGCATAGTCGTATTGGCGGGTGTTGATTTGATACAGCACCAGGCCTAGGGTCAAGACGAACATGCCGCAGGTGAGCTTAGGCGTTGCCTGTTGCAGCCATTTGGCGCAGGCCAATGCCATGATGTTGAATACGACGCACAGCAAAATCAATAAAAACACATCGTAGTTGTGCCACCACCAGACGTGGCCGGTGCCGCCGACGTAGTCGGTGCTGGGCCAAAATAGCGCCACGCCGCCCCAGTAGGCGTCGGGCGTGGGCAGATCGCCGGCCAGGTGGGCCCAGTAGGCCAGCACAAACGTCAGCAGGGCCAGGCCATAGGCCTGCTTGGGTGGGTGGCGCTGTCGCAGCTGGTTGACGCCATAGCGGCCCAGCGTCCACAGGCCGGCCAAGAGCAGGCTGGCGGCGACGGAGTGTAAGAAGGCGTGGTGGCTATACCACCACCTGCCGGTATAAATGGCCCCGCCTTTGGCCAGGCCAAAATAGGCGCCTATGCTGCGGTCAAAGCCTGACCATAGGCTTAAGGCATCCAGGTCGGGGAAGGCACCGGCGACGGCGCCCAGCAGCAACAGGCGCCAGCGGCCTGTTGCGGTCGGCATGAGGCTGGCGACGCAGGTGGCCACGGCGACGCCGCTGAGGGTGTGGGTCAATATGTCCACGGTGCAGCCTTTGTTCGGGATAATGGGCTATAGGATACGCCCAGTCGTGGCCAGCGGCAATCATCTGGCATGGTGATGGCCAGCCTTAGACACGATGAAGCCATGCCGACGCTGGCTGGCGGGTGGTCGCGGCTGTGCGGTCTCGATGAGGGCCTTGTTAGGGCCAAGAAGGGCTGTGGCTAAGGCTTTCGGGGCACCTGCCGAGGCGGTGGCGCAGCGCTTAAACGCAGTGCCTTGATTTTTATCGTTGACGGCGTCGATCTTGGCGTTATATTATTTGTATTACCGTAATACGGTCATATTGATATTGGGTGTAGGCCCAAGCGCTTAAGCGCAGACCGTGGGTGCGGAGGGTTTAAGGCCAGCCTTAAGCTTAACCGTAATACCGTCATACGATATGGGTGAGGCCATGGCCCACCCCAAAATAAAAACAGCATACGCAAGAGAGAAAAGAGACCCGCATGAGCATCATCAATAAACCCATCTTCCAAAACCAAGCCTACATCAACGGCGCCTGGGTGGCCTCTGCCGCTGCGGCCACGATAGACGTGTTCAATCCGGCCGATCAG
>JAGNPU010000007.1 GCA_017989485.1 Neisseriaceae bacterium | reverse complement strand
GGCGGCAATGCCGTCAGACGCCACGGTCAGCTGGGCCAATAGGTCGCTGTGGCCCATGTCTAAGATGTGGCCATCAAAACGCTTGCTGATGAAGCCGGCGGCGCGGGCCGCAATATTGAGGTATTTGCCCACCAGATTGCTGTTGACGCGGGAAATAAAGTCTTCAAGATTTAAATCAATGTCTTCAATGTGGCTGTTCAGCTTGGCCGCAATGTAGTAACGCATCCATTCGGGGTTTAGCTTACAGTCTAAATACGATTTGGCGGTGATGAAGGTGCCGCGTGACTTAGACATTTTGGCGCCGTCTACGGTCAAAAAGCCGTGGGCAAACACCGACGTTGGCGCGCGCAGGTTGGCAAACTTCAGGGTGGCCGGCCAGAACAGGGCGTGGAAATACAAAATGTCCTTGCCAATGAAGTGGTACATTTCGGTGGTGGTGTCGGGCTTAAAGTACTCGTCAAAGTCGATGCCGTGGCGATCGCAATGGTTTTTAAACGAGGCCATATAGCCGATTGGCGCATCTAGCCACACGTAGAAGTATTTACCCGGTGCGTCCGGAATTTCAATGCCAAAATAGGGCGCATCGCGAGAAATGTCCCAGTCTTGTAGGCCGCCCTCTAACCATTCTTGCATTTTGTTGCGGCCTTGCGCCTGTAAGTGGTCTTGGACCTGGCCGTTCACCAAGGTGGTGCTGCCGCTGGTCCATTCTTTCAAATAGGCTTCGCAGTCGCTCAGGCGGAAGAAGATGTGTTCGCTTTCTTTCAGCACTGGGGTCGCGCCGGTAATGGCCGAGTAGGGATTGATTAACTCAGTGGGGCGATAGGTGGTGCCGCACACTTCGCAGTTGTCGCCATATTGGTCTTTGCTGTGGCACTTAGGGCATTCACCTTTGACAAAGCGATCCGGCAAGAACATGTTTTGTTCTGGGTCGTACAGCTGCTCAATGGTGCGGGTGGTGATCTTGTCGTTGGCCTTCAGCGTTTTGTAAATCTCTTTAGAAAACGTGAAGTTTTCTTCTGAATGCGTGGTGTAGTAGTTGTCATAGCCGATGTGAAAACCGGTAAAGTCGGCCAAATGCTCGGCACGCATTTCGTCGATTAGGGCTTCAGGGGTGATGCCGCGGCGTTGGGCCGCCAGCATCACGGGCGAGCCGTGGGTGTCATCGGCGCAGATGTAATGGCACTCGTTGCCCCACATTTTATGAAAACGGACCCAAATATCGGTTTGAATGTGCTCCACCATATGGCCTAAGTGAATGCTGCCATTGGCGTAAGGTAGGGCACTGGTGACCAAAATTTTGCGTTTTGTGTTCATTTTGAATCCGTTCATCTGTAAAAATAAAAGCAGGGTTTACGATTATAGCAGAGGCGTGTAGGTGTGGGTGGCTATCCCTTTAAAGATAGAGGGGTGTTGAATAAACCAGGATACGGTACACTAGGATGGTCTATGTTGATGATGAACAGAATGAACCCAACCAAGAAGGCAGGAGGCGTGATGAAGCACACATTGGCATTGGTTTTGTGCCTAGGGCTATGGGCCTGTACCGATCAAACCGGCACACAGTGGCAGCAAAAATATGAGGCGCTGAACGCCGAATACCAAACCTTAAAGGCAGAACACGCGGCTCTGGCGGCAAAGATTGAACCCAAGGCCGTAGAGGGGGATGCGTTAATGGCTGAGATCATCGCAGAGCAACGCGCTCGCTATAGCGCGGTGGCCACGGCTTTAAAAACCCAGCCAGAGGTGATTCCCTTGGCCGCTGAATTGGGTGGCAAGATGAGGTTTACCGAGGTGCAGCCCTTAAACAACGAGTGGGTTTATGCGGCTTATGAAGACGGCCACGTGGCCGGTTCGGCGCTGTTTGCCTACCGTCTGGCGGCGTCGGGTGACAAAGTTGAGTTTAAGGTCTTAAACCAGTTGGTGGAATAAAGAGACGCCCACAAAAAAACGCCCTGAAGCCGGGGCGTTTTTTTTGTGGGTCAGACTAGGCTTTGGCCGGCAGCAGGCCTTCGATCAACTTGTGCAACTCGGCAAAATTCGGCTCACCAACGATGGTGGTCACGATGTTGCCGCTGTTGTCGACCAAGACCGAAGTCGGGGTCAGCTGAACGTTGCCATAGGCCTTGGCCACGGCGCCGGTTTTGTCTTTGGCTACGATGAATTCGGCCATGTCGTTGTTGCTGAGGAAGGTCCGAATATGGTCTTCTGGGTCATAGCTCATGGCCACGGCCAAAGTTTGGTAGCCTTGAGGGCCGTATTTTTTCTGGGTGGCGATCAGCTCTGGCATTTCAGCCACGCAGCCAACGCAGGACGTGGCCCAGAAGTTCACCAAGGTGACTTTGCCGGCAAACTGCTGTTCGGTCACGGGCCGATTGTTGACGTCGATGAGGCTAAAGGCGGGCGCCTGCTGCTGGTTGCTGCTGATGGCAAACCACACCAAGGCGACGACGGCCACGAGGATGATGGGGAGTAAGGTTTTTTTCATGCTTAGGCAGCGTCAATTAAAGATTGTAAAAGGTCGGCGATGTCGCCCTGTAGCTGTACCGCTTTATTGTCTTTAGGGTCGACCACCACAAAGGTAATGTCGGCTTCGGCCACCACGGTGTCCGTGCCTTTCAACACAATGATTTGGCTGATGACGGCACTGCGGTTGCCCACGGTTTTGAAGCCGGTTTTGACCGTCAGGGCGTCGTTCATCACGGCGCCACGGCGGTAGTTGATGTTGATGTTGACCACAATGAGGCTAAGGCCACAGGCCAAAAAGCCTTCTAACACTTTGGCGTCTTCAAAGTAGGCCCAGCGCGCTTCTTCTAAAAATTCCAAGTAGCGCGCGTTGTTGACGTGCTGGTATAAATCTAAGTGGTAGCCACGTACGCGGATGTCGGTTTCATGCGCCATGTTTTAATCTTCTTCAGGTGGGTCTAAAAGAATGGCCTCAAACGGTTCACGTTCTAATTCGGCACGGCCTAGGTCGGTGACAATGGTGGACAGGTGTAGGTCAAACCATTCCCCAAAAATATCGGGGTGTAGGTCGGGCCAGGTGGCCTGGTCTTCACACCAGTCGGCCAGTTCGGCACTGAAAATTTCTTCTAGGCGTTCTTCTACTTTGTCCCAGGCGTCGTCAAGGTCTTCGCAAGGGTTCAACAAGTAGGCGTTAGGATCGGCTTGTAAATCTTCTAGACACAGACCCTCAACATCAATGCCAGGTAGGTCTTGAAGCCATGCCCAGAAGGGCGCTTGGGGGATCAGCAAAACCACGCTGCGATTAACTTCATACATAGCATCTACCTTTTTAAAAGAAACAAAAACCTCATCTAACCGCTAGCTTAATCACTTGTGGCCGCGGGGGCAAGTTTATGGCGCATATTTCGGGTTTATTGAAACACAAACCGTTCAGTGTCTGGGGTTAACGGCCACAGCATGGCGTCTTCTTCGGCCTCGGTGGCGGCCATGGCCGGGCTGGTTTCGCCCTCGACGTGGCCTGAGGCGTCATGTACGGGAGCCATGCTGGCTGCGAACCCTTCTTCGGGCGCGACCAAATCGTCAATGTCGAAATCGTCTACTTCACCATAGGGCAGGCTGCCGATGATGGCCTTGCTGCGATAGGCCATGTAGGCATCGCGGATGTAGGCATAGTGATCCACGGCGGCTTCTTCTGCACTTTCGGTCAGGTCCAATAAGGCTTCACGGTCGCCAATGGCGCCCACCACGCGGGCGCTGTTACCTAAGGTTTTGTCGCGCAAAATGTAGCCATCTGCCGGCGCGATGATGGCGATGGTGCCGCCCACTGCATCACGTACGGTCGAAGGGCCCACAATCGGGTAGACAAAATAATTGCTGTTCTTCCAGCCCCACGACGCAAACGTGTCGCCTAAGGTGCTTTTGTTGCTGGGGATTTGCGCCTCGGTGGCAATGTCTAGCAGGCCGCCTAGGCCAAACGTCGAGTTCAGCCCAAAACGGACAATGTCGGTGCCGGCTTTTTCGATGTCTAGGCGCAATAGGTTGCTGCCAAAACTGTAGAGGTCGCGCAGGTTATTGAAAAAATTACTCACCCCACGGCGCACCGGTGCCGGCGTCACTGCGCGGTACCCTTTGGCCACCGGCGTCAAGACGGCTTTGTCGATGTTGGTGTTGATGCTGAACATCACCCGATTATAGGCTTCATAGGGGTCGTTCGGATTGCTGTCTGCCCACGCCGGTTGGGCGGCCAACATCAGGGTCAGAATCAGGGTGCTGAATAATTTTTTCATGAGGCAGTCATCACCGTATCAAGTTCATAAAGCGAATTCAAGGCCAGTACCGAAGCGGGTAGGTGGCGCAGGGTCACAGGGCCTAAGCCCTTTTGCTGGCGCGCCTTGAGGACGGCCAGCAGCAGGCCCACACAGGCAGAGTCGGCCTGGGTCACCGCCGCCAGGTTAAGGCTGTCGACGTTGGCCTGACCGCAGCCGTTGACCACCTGGGCCAATAGGTCAGCCGTCAGGCTTTGCATGGAGATGGCGCCGTGCAGCTGCACTTCGTTGGCGAGCGTGTGTACCTGTAACATCTTATTGGCCGTTTTTGCTGCGCAGCTGTTTGATCAAGCCATCGATGCCGTTTTGACGGATTTCATCATTAAACTGGTTACGGTAAACCGTCACCAAGCTGGCGCCTTCAACGCTGATGTTGTACACGCGGTAGCGGTCGCCACTTTTGTACATGGTGTAGTCCATCAGGGCCGGTTTTTTGTCATTCTTGCTGGCAAACACTTCGGTGCTGACCACGATTTCACGACCGTCGTTGTTGATTTTGGGATTGTCTTTCACGTTCACCACGGCGTTTTTGAATTTCAACATGGTGCCTGAATAGGTACGAATTAAGAGGGTTTGAAACTCTTTTGACAGCTGTTGCTGTTGGGCCGGGGTGGCGGTGCGCCACGGGCGGCCCACGGCGAGTGCCGTCATGCGTTGAAAGTCAAAAAACGGCAGGGCGTAGCGTTCGGCTTCGCCGCGGACCTGAAGGTCGTTGCTGCCGTTGGATTTTTTCAAAATGCTCAGCACGTGGTCGGCGTTGTCACGCACCTGTTTGACCGCGTCTTGTGGGCTGGCAAAGGCCATGGTGATGCTCAGTAAGCCGATGCTGACGGCCTGTAAAAAAGCGTGTTTCATAGGGATTCCTTAAAAGTATGTGGGTGCCTTAGTCGGCATTTTTTTCCGCAAAGCTGGTCATGAACTTACCAATTAATTGTTCTAATACCAAGGCCGAACTGGTTAGCGAGATGGTGTCCCCATCGCTTAAGTCTTCGGCTTCGGCGCCTTGCATCAGGCCAATATACTGCTCACCCAGCAGGCCTGAGGTTAAAATTTCAGCCGACGCATCGGTGCTGAACTGATACTGCGCATCCATGTTTAGGCTCACGACGGCCTGATAGGATTCAGGGTCTAGGCGGATGTCGCTGACCCGGCCCACCAGAACGCCAGAGGCTTTGACCGGTGCCTTAGGTTTGAGGCCGCCAATGTCAGAGAAATTGGCTTTTAGGGTATAGGTTTTGCCGCTGCCGCTGCCCGGGGTCAGATTGGCCACGTTAAAGGACAAGAAGACCAAGGCGGCCAAGCCGATGGCGACAAAAACGCCTACCCATAATTCTAAAGTTTTTTGTTTCATCACAAGGTTACTCTGTAAACATAAGTGCGGTTAAAATAAAATCAAGTGCCAAAATGGTCAGGGCACTGGTGACAACGGTTTTGGTGGTGGCGCGCAGCACCCCTTCGGCCGTGGGCTTGGCGTGAAAGCCTTGATACACGGCGATGAGGGTCACGGCAGCACCAAACACGACGGACTTAATCACGCCGTTGACCACATCATAAGAAAACGACACATTGCTTTGCATTTGAGACCAAAAAATGCCACTGTCCAGGCCCAAAAACTCAACCCCAATCAAATACGCCCCAAAAATGCCCATCACGTTACAAATGCCGGCCAACAGCGGCATAGACAACACGCCGGCCCAGAAGCGCGGGGCAACGACGCGGGCCATGGGGTTAATCCCCATGACGCTCATGGCCTCAAGCTGTTCCGTGGTCTTCATCAGGCCAATTTCACTGGTCATGGCGCTGCCGGCGCTGCTGGCAAACAGCAGGGCGGCCAACACCGGTCCTAGCTCACGCAATAAAGACAGGGCCACCACCGCGCCTAGGGCATCGGCCGACTTAAATTTGGCCAAGGTGGTGTAGCCTTGCAGGCCCAACACCATGCCGACAAACAGACCGGACACGGCCACGATGATGATGGACAACACCCCGGCAAAATAGACCTGGCGCAGGGTTAAACGGCCACGGGTGAGGCTGGTGCCAGAGTGGCGCAGCAGCGCCAGCAAAAATAAGAAAATGGCCCCTAGGCCCTGTACGGCCCCTAGGGCGTAGCGGCCGATGTGGCGGAAAAACTGACTTAGGGCATTCATGCGTCTGCTCTCATTAAATCTTGTTCTAAACTGCGTTGGGTTTGGAAACGATAGTCCACAGGGCCTTCCGGCGCGCCATGAATAAACTGTTGTACCCAGGCATTGTCGGTGGCATACGTCTGTGCCGGGGTGCCGGCAAAAGCCACGGCCCCGTCGGCCAGGAAAATGACCTGATCGACAATTTTGAGTGACTGGGTGATGTCGTGGGTCACCATCACGCTGGTGGCGTTGAGGGCCTTGTTGATGCGGGCAATCAGGTGGGCAATCACCCCCAGAGAAATCGGGTCTAGGCCGGTAAACGGCTCATCATACAACATCAGTTCTGGGTCCAGCGCAATGGTGCGTGCCAGCGCCACGCGTCTGGCCATGCCGCCCGACAGCTCGGTAGGCATCAGCTCGTCCGTGCCCCTTAGGCCTACGGCATTGAGCTTTAAGGTGACCAGGTCGCGGATGAGGGCGCGCGGCAGGGCGGTGTGTTCTTTCAGCGGGAAGGCCACGTTCTCAAACACCGACAGGTCGGTAAACAGGGCCCCGAATTGGAACAGCACGCCCATATTGCGCCGATGTTGATACAGTTCGGCTTCGCTGAACTGGCTTAAATCTTGGCCGTGGATCAATACCTGGCCCGAAACCGGTTTGATTTGCCCCGTGATCAAACGCAGCAGCGTGGTTTTGCCACTGCCAGAGCCGCCCATGATGGCGGTGAAGTGGCCTTGCTCAATGCACAAGCTGACGTCGGTCAAAATCGGCCGACTGGCGTCATAGGCAAAAGAGACCTGCTTGAATTCAATATAGGGCGTACTCATAAGGTTTACTTTATTAATGAAGAAACGGTAAATAATCCAAAGTCATTTAAACAAGGGCTAAGGCCTTATGTCAACAAGGCTTTTGTTTGTGCACAGGCTGGCCGCTTGGTCAAGGGCGGCGATGAGGCTGCCGCTGTCTGCTTTGCCGCTGCCCGCCAGATCAAGGGCGGTGCCGTGATCCACCGAAGTGCGTACAAACGGCAAGCCTAGGGTAATGTTCACGCCCTGGCCAAAGCTGGCGTATTTTAGCACGGGTAGGCCTTGGTCATGGTACATCGCCAATACCGCATCGGCGTCTTTGAGCATAAACGGCTGAAATAGGGTGTCGGCGGGATAGCTGCCGTGTACGTCCATGCCGTTGGCGCGACAGGCCTGGATCACGGGGTCGATGACGTCTATTTCTTCGCGGCCCAAATGGCCGGACTCGCCGGCGTGTGGGTTTAAGCCCGCCACCAAGATCTTGGGCTGGGCAATCCCAAACTTAGTTTTTAAATCATGATTTAAAATGGCCAGCACTTCGTGCAGCAGCGGTGCCGTAATCAGGCTGCTGACCTGATGTAAGGGGCAGTGGGTGGTGGCCAAGGCCACGCGCAGGCCGCCGCCAACCAGCATCATCACCACGCGTTGGGTCTGGCTTAGGTCGGCCAAGTATTCGGTGTGGCCGGTAAAGGCGATGCCGGCCTGATTGATGATGCCTTTGTGGACTGGGGCCGTCACCATGGCGGCGAATTCATTTTGCCGTATGCCTTGGTGGGCACGATTCAATAGGTCTAAGACATATTGACCGTTGTTTTGATTCAAGGTTCCGGCCACGACGGGCTCGGCAAGCGGGCAGTGTAACACCTCTAGGCTGCCCTGAGGCCGATGGGGGGCCGGATAATCGAGCAGGGTCACGTCTAGGCCTAAGGCCAGGGCCCGTTCGGCCAACAGATGTTTGTCGCCCAATACCACGCAGCGATAGGGCAGGCTGCGCCCGGCCAGGCTCAGACAGATGTCTGGGCCGATGCCGGCGGGCTCGCCGCTGGTGAGGGCTAGGGTGAGGGGCTGATCCATAAAGAGTCCTTTTTGCGGTCTCATACAAAAGGCTGTCTGGCATTGCCAGACAGCCTTTAAGGGCAAGACGTTATCGGCCTAGGCGTATGTCGATGTGGGCGCTGTCGCGCATTTGGCTCATCCATGAGCGGTAAATTTGATCGGCCTTACGGTCGCCAATGCGCTGGCGCACGATGTTGCGCAGCTCGGCTTCGGCGGCATTTTCTTGACGGCGATCGACCAGCTGCAGGATTTGCCAGCCATAAGGCGTTTGCACCGGCGCGCTGAACTCAGACGGCTTCAGCGTTTGCAAAGCCTGTTCGATTTCAGGCGACAAAGCCCCTTGGTTGACCCAGCCTAGGTCGCCACCGGAGGCGGCGTTGGCGTCTTGAGAATACTGTCTGGCCAGCGCTTCAAAGCGTTCGCCCTGTTGTAGGCGTTTGTACAGCGCATCAATTTGTTTCTTGCTGGCTTCTGGGCTGGCTTGGCCATCAATTTTCAACATAATGCTGTTGACGTGGTATTGCGTGGTGGTTGCCCCAGCCGGCAGGTTTTGTTTGGCAAAGCTGGCCACCTGGGCGCTCTTCATTTCCTGGTCGATTTCACTTTCGGTGATGTGGACGCGGCTGAAGATTTCTTGCTGGGTGATTTTTTGACGCATGATGTTGTTGCGCAACATGTCGGTGAACTGGCGTTGGCTAATGCCTTCTCGTTCTAATTGGGCCTGTAATTGCGGCAACGACATCTTGTTGCTCTGGGCCAGGTTCATCATGGCCTCGGTGATTTCGTTGTTGCTGACCTGCACGCCATTACGACGGGCGTGTTGCACCAAAATCGACTCATCCACCAGCTGTTGCAGGGCCTGTTGCTCCACGGCGCCTGGCGGCGGGGTTTGGCCTTTGGGCACGGTTTGGCGGATTTCGTTGCTGATTTTGGTCAGCTCTTGGGCGGTGATGACCTCACCGTCAACCACGGCAACAATGGTGTCGACTTCGCGTATGGCGGCGTGGGCGCTGGCGATGCTGGCACCCAACAATAAAGCGGAAACAATTTTTTTCATAACTAACGGGCCTCGTTGACATTACTGTAGCCAGGAATGGCTAGACGTAGGGTTTCTAAGGGGCTTTTGCCGGCCTTGCCTAGGTCTTTAAGTTGTAATTGGAAGAATATCGCATTTTTATAAAGATCTTTACCGGTTTTGGCCTCAACGTTTTTGATGTAGCGTTGGCCAATCACGCTGGCACTCCAACAGCCACAATCGCTTAGGTATTCTACGCCAAGTAATGATTCTAACGACTTATTGTCACGAAGAGAATAGTTTTGTCGTGCGACAACGGCATAGTTGCGGTTCACCGGCCATTGGGCGGCCAAATCGATCTGTTTCATTTCGCCCCACTTGCCCGGGTAGATTTCTTCATTGCGGCCAAAGCGGTAGCGTAGGCTCACGACTTTGCCCGGTGCCGGGTTGTAGCTCAGGCTGGCATTATAGCTTTTGGCGCTTTTTAAACTTTGATCATAGTGGTAGTCCGTGTCAAACCGAATTTCGCGGGTGATGTCGCCGCCGGCAAAGACCATGAAGTCAGACTTGCTTTCATCGCGTTTGTTGACCACGCCCCTGAGGTTGACGTCGTCGTTCTTGATGTAAAACCGCTGGCCGATGCCGGCGCGCAGGTGTTCTATCCCTGTTTCATCCGCAATCAGGCGTGTGGTCAGCGCCGTCGAAATGTGGTTGGCGGCATTGATGCGGTCTTGGCCAGAGAAGCGGTTTTCACGGAACAGCTGGGAGAAGTTGAACTCATTTTCCGAGGCGTCAAAATTGGGTAAGTCGTTTTGGCTCTTGGTCGGAATATAGGTGTAAAACAGGCGCGGTTCTAAGGTTTGGGTATACGCCCCGTCAAAAATCGTGGTTTCACGGTCAAAGTACAAGCCGCTGTCGACGCTGAAAATCGGCAGGGTACGGGACACCGTGCGCGAGTCGAGCTGGCGAAATTCATCTAGTTGATACTGGGTGGCGTGTAGCGACAGCTTAGGGCGCACAAAGCCCCAGCTGTTGTTAAAGTCCCACTTTACCGTGGGCATGAGCACCAAACGCTTGCCGGTTTGCTTGGTGTCGCTGTCAAAACGGGTGGCCTCGGCCAATAGCGACACGGTGGCGTCGCCCATATTGCGCTGCCAGTTCAGGCTGAGGCGCGGCATGATGGCGTAAGGCTCATCGACGCTGCGGGTGTCGTTTTGCAAGGTTTGATGGTTTTGGGCCATCAGTTGCACGCTGGCGTTGCCACCGGCCACGGCGAAGTAATGGTTTAACCAGGCCTGGCGGTTCAGGTTGGTGTTTTCCGCAATCGACAAACGGTTGCCGAAATCACGGAAATAATCGTCGTCGGAAACCTGATTGTAGTTCATGCCGAATAGCCAGCTGGGCGCCAGGCGTTGATCATGTTTGATGGCCAGAGAGTAACGGTTGTTGCGGTCGGCCTTTTTGTCATGATTCAAATATTCAGCTTGAACGGTTCCTTTATAGTCTGGCTGCAGGTAGCGAAACTCACTGCCCACCATCAGGCCCCGATCTTGGATGAAGTGAGGGGCGACGGTGAGGTCGTAATTAGGGGCCAAATTAAAGTAATAGGGCGTAATCAGCTCAAAACCGTCGGAGCCAAGCTTAATCGAGGGCGACAGTAGGCCACTTTTGCGGCTGCCGTCTAAGGGAAAGTCGACCCAGGGGGTGTACAGTACCGGCACCCCTTTAAAAATCAGCTTGGCGTCGCGGGCCACGCCGACGTTGGTGTTGTAGTTGGCGTCCACGCTTTTGGCTTGGAAGAACCAGCTGCTGTCGCCCGGGCGGCAGGTATTGACCTTGGCGACGTTGAGTTGATACTGCTTGTCGCCTTTAAAGTCGATGGTGTCGCTCACCCCTTGCAGGCGGGCATTGCTGTCTGCGCTGTCGCTTTCAAAGCGGGCGTTTTTGGCTTGGCCTTCGGCGCTGTCAAGGTTGTAATCGAGGTCGATGCCGGTGATGTTGGCCGTTGGTTGGGTCAGGGTGAACTGCTCACCGGCTTTGACGTTGGTGCTGTTTTGATCGTAGTCTATCCAATCGGCGTTTAACACCTGATCGTTGCGCTCAACAATGACGCTGCCTTTGGCGTGGGTTTTGATTTGTGACTGACCGTCAAGCTCATCGGCCGTAACACGGGTATAATCTAAGGGAAGCTTATCTGCGCCGCTGGTTTGGGCAGGGGTAACGAAATGGGCCGCCTGTGTTTGATCAGGCGTGCAGCCATATTCGGTGTCTGACACCGAAAACGGATTCGCCAAAACGCCTTGGGTGGCACTGAAGCCTAAGGCGATGAATAGGGCCAGAGGCCTTAATTGAAATGGTTTAAACAAAAACATATCCCTTATTTCATTTTGGCGGTTAAAATCATTCTATTTTAACGTGAAAATCATCATGCAACGACAACAAGATTTAAAAAACTGGTTAACCGAGCTTTATCCAGATCAACCCTTCGAGCTGACTTTTGCTGCGGCAGATGCAGATTTTCGCCGTTATTTCCGTGCGGTGTTTGCCGATGGACGCACCGTGATTTGTATGGATGCGCCCCCTGACAAGATGAGCATTGCGCCTTATATTAAAGTACAAGCCATTTTTCAAATGGTGAACGTGCCCACCATTTTAGCGCATGATGAGCATTTAGGCTTCATGGCATTGCAAGACTTGGGCCAGATTACCTATTTAGCCGCGCTAGAACATGATGGACGCGAAGCCGTTCACCACACTTTATTGCTTGAAGCCATTGATACCTTGATTGCCTTGCAAAAAGCAAGCCAACCCGGGGTGTTGCCAGAGTACGACAATGATTTGTTGCAAAAAGAGCTGAATTTGTTCCCCGACTGGTATGCGGCCAAAGAATTGGGCACGCCGTTTAACTTTAAACAGCGCCAACTGTGGCAAGAAGGCGTGGCCGCGTTGATGCCGACGCTAACCGAACAGGCTTCGGTATTCGTGCACCGCGACTTTATTGTGCGCAATTTAATGTTGACCGACGGCGTGCCCGGCGTCTTGGATTTTCAAGATGCGGTTTATGGGCCCATCACCTACGACTTGGTGTCTTTGCTGCGCGACGCCTTTATTTCGTGGCCGGAAGATTTTGTGTTGGATTTGGTCGTGCGCTATTGGGAAAAAGCCCGTGCCGCAGGCCTGCCCGTGGCCGAAGACATCGACACCTTTTACCGCCAGTTCGAATACATGGGCGTTCAGCGCCACCTGAAAGTGGCCGGCATTTTTGCGCGACTGTACCACCGCGATGGCAAAGAGAAATACCGTGCTGAGATTCCGCGCTTCTTGAACTATTTGAAGCGGGCCACGCGTCGCTATGTTGAGCTGGCGCCTTTGTATTTGCTGATTGTTGACCTGGTTGGCGATGAAGACGTACAGACCGGCTATACCTTTTAGGCACACCCAGAAGCGATATTGAGACCATGATGAACGCGATGATTTTAGCCGCAGGGCGCGGCGAGCGCATGCGCCCTTTGACCGACGTTAACCCTAAGCCCTTATTAAAAGTAGGGGCACACCCGCTGATCGCGTGGCATATTTTGCGCCTCAAGGCCGCCGGCATCAGCAACATCGTCATTAACCACGCCTGGCTGGGCCACAAGATAGAGGCTTATTTAGGCAACGGGGCCGCCTTGGGGGTGACTATTGCCTATTCCCCCGAGCCTGAGGGCGGCTTAGAAACCGGCGGCGGCATTGCCACCGCCTTGCCGTTGTTGGGCTCGGAGGCCTTTATGGTGGTCAATGGCGACGTGTTGATGGACGTGGATTTTGCCGCGCTGGCGGCCGAGCGCTGTGACGGGGTGACGCGGTTGGCCCATGTGCTCTTGGTCGACAATCCGGCCCATCACCGTGAAGGCGATTTTGGGCTGTTGGCCAATGGCCTGGTGGCGCCGACCATAGACGAGGGCACGCCGTTGACCTTCAGTGGGGCGGGGGTGTATCACCCCGACTTGCTGCAAGGGCTGGCGCCGTTGGTCAGGGCCAAGCTGCCGCCGTATTTGCGGGCCGCCATGGGCCAAGGTTTGGTGACCGGCGCTCATCATCAGGGCACCTGGTTTGACGTGGGCACCCCGGAGCGCTTGATTCAGGCTCAGGCCCTGGTGGCCGCGCCGGCGTGGACGTCATGCGCATCCTAGGCATAGACCCCGGCAGCCGCTTCACCGGCTTTGGGGTGATCGACGTGATTGGGCGAGAGCACCATTATGTGGCCTCTGGGGTGATTAAAACGGTGCCCAAGTCGGCCTTGAGCGACCGTATTCACGTCATTGTGACCCACCTGTGGGAGGTCATCGACACCTATCAGCCCCATCAGGCCGCCTTAGAGCACGTGTTTGTGAACGTCAATCCGGCGGCCACCCTCAAGCTGGGCCAGGCCCGTGGGGCGGCGATGGCGGCCGTGGTGACGCGCGATTTGCCGCTGGCGGAATACACGGCCTTGCAGGTCAAGCAGGCCGTGGTGGGGCAAGGGAAGGCGGCCAAAGAGCAGGTACAAGACATGGTGGTGCGGATGCTGTCGCTGAACGGCACGCCGCAGGAGGATGCGGCCGATGCCTTGGCCGTGGCCTTAACCCATGCGCTGAGAAATCAAGGCCTGGCGGCGAAGCTGCCGGCAGGCTTGCAGATTAAAGGAGGGCGTTTTGCCTAACTGGATAAAGGAAATCATGTGATTAGTCGTTTAAGTGGCCGTTTGATTGAAAAAATGCCGCCGCAAATCGTCATCGACGTGCAGGGGGTGGGTTATGAGGTCGACGTGTCGATGCAAACCTATTACGTCTTGCCCGCGCTGAATGAATCGGCCAGCCTGTATACCCAACTGGTGGTGCGTGAAGACGCCCATCTGCTGTTTGGCTTTGCCACCAGGGAAGAGCGGGCGACGTTTCGGCAGCTGGTCAAGGTCAGCGGCATTGGCGCGAAAACGGCCATGGGCATTTTGTCTGCGCTGAGCAGCGATGATTTGGCCAACGCCATTGACCGTGAAGATTTGAAGTGTCTGTCTAGCGTGCCGGGCATCGGCAAAAAAACCGCCGAACGCATGGTGTTAGAGCTGCGTGGCAAGCTCAGCAGCCTGACGCCGGTCGGCGGCCTGTTTGGCGCGTCGGCGCCTGAGGCGCAAAGCCATGACGACGTGGCCAGCACCCTTTTGGCCTTAGGCTATACTGAAAAAGAAGCGCGGGCGGCGGTGAAAACCCTGCCCAAAGACGTCGACGTCAGCGAAGGCGTGCGGCTGGCGTTGAAAAACATCACCAAATAAGGCCATGCATGTGGCCTCGTCGCAGCCCCTAGGGGCTGCTTTTTTGTGCCTGGGCGCAGGGGCGGTAGATGGCCCCTGTTGCCGCCCGGTGGGTTTGCGCTATGATAGACCCCATCCTCGGGCCCATCGGTGCCCGACCGCGTGACCCTTAATTTAGCCCAAGGAGTTTGACAGTGAATCCAGTGACGCAGACCATACAAAACCATGCTTCAGTCCGTAAGTATCAAGACGACAGCATTGACCACGCCACCATCAGCGCCATGGTGGCCAGCGCCCAACATGCGGCGACCTCCCATTTTGTGCAGGCGTATTCCGTCATCCACGTCACCGACCCCGAGATCAAACAGCAGCTGGCCGCGCTGTCGGGCAACCGTCACGTCGCCACCAGCGGGGCTTTTTTGGTGTTTTGCGCCGACTTAAAGCGTTTGGCCTACGCCTGTGCGGCCCATGATGCCGCAATCGAGTCGACCACCACCGAAAACACCATTGTGGCGACGGTGGATGTGGCCTTGCTGGCGCAAAACTTTGCCCTGGTGGCCGAGGCCGCTGGCTATGGCATTTGCTATATTGGCGGCATCCGCAAT
>JAGNPU010000201.1 GCA_017989485.1 Neisseriaceae bacterium | reverse complement strand
GCTGTTGACCACCCAGCTGGTGGCGTTGGCGGCGCAAAAAAATACGGCCTACCTACAAATGGTGGCCCAAGAATGTGGTCGATGGTTGCGCGAGCGCGTCTGACTTTTTGTGAATACGTACCTGGTCGTTAAGGCCATCTGCAACGATAGAAAATAGGTGATTAGTGGGCAGTAACATCAACATCAAAACCGTGCCGTCACAGGCGGCCGGTGCCATCGAGGTGGTGGCAACCATACAGCAAGGTTTGGCAGACAAAACGTTACGCACTTTAGGCTTGGCCACGGGCAGCACCATGTTGCCGATATACCAACGTTTACGCGCTTTAAAGGTGGACTTTTCCGAGGTCACCAGCTTTAATTTAGACGAATACGTCGGCATTGCCGCCGACGACGAACACGGTTATGCCCACTTTATGCAGCAAGAGCTGTTTGCCGCGCTGCCGTTTAAACAGAGTTTTGTGCCCAATGGCATGGCGGCCGATCTGGACGCCGAATGCGTCCGCTATGAAGGCCTCTTGCAGCAGGCGGGTTTAGACATCCAGCTTTTGGGGGTGGGCGAGAATGGCCACATTGCCTTTAACGAACCGGGCACGCCGTTTGATTCGGTCACCCACGTGGCCGAACTGACGGCATCGACCCAGGCCGTCAATCAGCGTTTTTTTGCGCCCGATGTGGCGGTGCCGACCCATGCGCTCACCATGGGCATAGGGTCGATTTTAACGGCCAAGAAAATCATATTGGTGGCTTTTGGCGAGCGCAAGCGCGCCGCCATGGCGCATTTGCTGCAGGGCGATGTGACGCCCGAATGGCCGATCACCAAGCTATGGCATCACCATGATGTCGAAGTGATTACCGACTTAACGTTTTAAACCCCGATCACGCCGCTTAGACCAACCAAACCGACATTATGCAAAGGATGGGTTATGACCACCCCTCAAGTACATTATTTAAAAGATTATCAGGCCCCCGACTTTTTGGTGAATCAAATCGATTTACATTTTGACATTCACGACGAGCACACCGAAGTGCGTAACCGCATGGTGATGACGCCGTGTGTGACGCCCGCCGCCACGCGCTGCGTCTTACACGGCACGGCAACCTTGGTGAGCCTGTGCGTAGACGGGGAAGTGCAGGGCGAAGACGCCTACGTCATCGAGGGCGAGACCCTGACCTTACGCCACGTGCCGGACACCACTTTTGTATTGGAAGTGGTCACCACCCTGTTGCCGCAGGCCAATAAAAGCCTCATGGGCCTGTATCAGTCAAATAAAAACCTTTATACCCAGTGTGAGCCAGAAGGCTTTCGCAAAATGACGTATTACTTTGACCGTCCGGATGTGATGAGCAAGTTCACCACCACCATCGTGGCCGACAAGCAAAAATACCCCATCCTGTTGTCCAATGGCAATAAAATTGGCTCCGGCATGGCCGACAAAAAACGCCATTGGGTGAAGTGGCGCGACCCTTACCGCAAGCCCAGCTATTTGTTTGCGCTGGTGGCCGGTAATTTGACCCTGAGTGCCGATGAGTTCATCACCAAATCGGGCAAAAAAGTGGCCATTGAGTTTTACACCGACAGCGCCGACGCCAGCAAAACCGCTTTTGCCATCGAGTCGCTGAAAAATGCCATGCGTTGGGACGAAACCCGCTTTAACCTAGAGTATGACTTAGATATTTATATGGTGGTTGCCGTCGGCGACTTCAATATGGGCGCCATGGAAAACAAAGGCCTCAACGTCTTCAATACCAAATACGTCTTGGGCACGCCCGAAACCGCCACCGACAGCGATTTTGACGGCATTGAGAGCGTGATTGGGCATGAGTATTTCCATAATTACACCGGCAATCGGGTGACCTGTCGCGACTGGTTCCAGCTGTCGTTAAAAGAAGGCCTGACCGTGTTTCGCGAGCAGGAATTTGCCGCCGACCGCGCCAGCCGTGCCGTACGCCGAATTGAAAACGTGAACGTGCTGCGCGCCCTGCAGTTTCCTGAAGACGCCGGCCCCACGGCCCATCCGATTCGGCCCGAGTCGTATGTGGAAATGAATAACTTCTACACCATGACGGTGTACGAAAAAGGCGGTGAAGTGGTGCGGATGTTGCACACCTTATTGGGCGAAGCCGGCTTCCAAAAAGGCATGAAGCTGTATTTTGAACGCCATGATGGCCAGGCCGTCACCTGTGACGACTTCTTGGCCGCCATGGCCGACGCCAATCAAAGAGACTTCAGCCGTTTCGCCCTTTGGTATGCCCAAGCGGGGACGCCGGTGCTTGGCGTCGAGATGCAGCACGATGCCGCCACCGCCAAGCTTCACCTCACGCTGCGCCAAAGCATTCCCGACACCCCAGGCCAAACCGACAAACAGCCGATGATGATGCCGGTGCGCGTCGGCCTCTTGGGCCAGGACGGCCAGGCCTTAAGCTTTGGCGTCGATGGCCAAAGCGTGACCGAAACCGTGTTGGTGTTGACCGACGCAGGCCAGACCTTTGTGTTTGACGACGTGGCCGAACGGCCCGTGCCGTCGCTGTTGCGTGGTTTTAGCGCACCGGTGCAGCTGCAATACGACTACAGCCCTGCCGACCTGGCCTTGCTGATGGCCCATGATGAAGACACGTTTGCCCGCTGGGAGGCGGCGCAAATGACTTACCGTCAGGCCATCGGCGCCAACTATGCGGCCTTACGGGCCGGCGTTGACTTGCCAGAGCATGCGGGTTTAATCGATAATGTCAAAATCATATTGGCGCAGCAGGACTTAGACTGCGCTTATAAGGCGCTGTTGCTGACCTTGCCGAATGAGAACGAACTGTTAGAGGCTTACACCGACGTCGATCCCGTGGCCTTGGTCAAGGCCAAGCAGGCCTTGTTGAACACCATAGCCCAAGCCTGCGTGCAAGAATTCACCGAGCTGCGCGGTTGGGTGAAGGCGATAGAGGCCGATAGCGACCGGCCTGATCCGCACGCTTATTATCCCGAGCTGGCCAGCGCCCGTCGTTTGTTAGACGTGTGCCGCAGCATGATGGTGGCGGCAAATGAGGAGGCGGTGAAGTATTTTGCCGGCCACGCCGACCGCCTGGTGAAAAACATGACCCATCAAATGGGCCTGCTGCGGGCCGTGAATGACAGCGAATACCCAGAGCGCTTTAAGCTATTGGATCAGTTTGTCGCGCGCTTTAAAGGCGATGCCCTGGTGATGGACAAATACTTTGCCCTGATTGGCGGCTCCTTAGGCGAGCACACGCTAAAGCACGTCCAGGCCGCCTTAAGCCACCCTCAGTTCAGCTTGGAAAACCCGAATAAGGCCCGTGCGCTATTGGGCAGCTTTGCCCGCAATATGAAGCATTTTCATGCCGAGGACGGCTCTGGTTACGCCTTTGTGGCGCAAAAAGTCATTGAGGTCGATGCCTTTAACCCACAGGTGGCCGCCCGTTTGGTGCAGGCGTTTAACGTCATGAGCAAGCTCACCGAAGCGCGTCAGCACATGATGCGCGACCAGCTGGACGCCATGATGGCCGTGCCCACACTGTCGAAAGACGTGTCAGAATTGGTGGGTAAAATTTTAAATCATCATTAAGAGGATTATCCCGTCACGTGAACCGTAAAGAACGCAAGCGCCGCGCCAAGATCAAGAATTTTCGGCCTTATAGCCATGACCCCACGATGTGGCATCACCGCTTGCCCTATGCCCAAACCGCCAGCGCCTCGTTCCGCGGTTTTCGGTTGCTGGGCTATGTGATGGCGTTTTTGGCCGGGGCGATTAACTCCGGTGGCTTCTTTGCGGTGGCGCGCTATACCTCACACATGTCTGGCGAGATCGCCAGAATGGCCGACATGATGGCCATTGGGGAGCTGCGTTTGGCGTTTAGCTCGTTTATTTTTTTGCTGTGCTTTATTGGCGGGGCGATGCACGCGAGCTGGTTAATCATCTGGGGCAAGCGGCATCGGTTTCGCGCCAGCTATGGCTTGCCGATTTGGATAGAGGCTTTTTATTTGCTGGTGTTTGGCCTGTTGGGGGCGGCGCTGTCGCGCTACAGCGTACAGTTTTTTATGCCGCCAACCATCATGATTTTGTGCTTCATCATGGGCATGCACAACACGGTGATGACGGTGTTGTCTAACGGTGTGTTGCGCAGCACCCACATGACGGGTTTTGCCACCGACATTGGCATTGAGCTGTCGAAGGTGTTTTATCGCCAACACGACCCTCGGGCCAGCGAGCTGAACATCAACCCAGACCGTGCCAAGATTTTATTGTTCAGCGGCCTGCTGTTGAGTTTTTTCTTGGGTGGGGTGGTCGGCGCCTACGGGTTTCATGGCCTAGGCTTTCAATTTACCCTGCCGGTGGCCTTTGTGCTCATGGTGTTGGGCATACGCCCCATTTGGCACGATGTGAAGCTGCGTTATCGGCTGTGGATGCGCCTGCGGCGTCGCGCCAGACACTGGCAGGCGGTTGCGGCAGAAGCCGCCGCCGAAGCCGAGGCGG
>JAGNPU010000006.1 GCA_017989485.1 Neisseriaceae bacterium | reverse complement strand
CCATGACGATCACCGAGCGCACCGCGGGCCAATCATTCACCGTAGAAGGCCACATCCCGCTGTTTCGCATGCACTTCGAACACCTGGTAGCCGCCACCGACGGCGGCTCAGAAGTCATCCACCGCGTCTGGTTTACTGGCCCCCTGGCTTTTTTCTTCGGCCCCATAGTGGGCAAGCAGGTGCGCACAGGACTGCCAAAAACCATGCAGTCATTAAAGGCCTATGCCGAACAGCAACACGCACAACCCCCAGCCTCAAGCGGCCCATCGCCGCACTGAGCATGGCCAACCCAGCCGCTTAAAAAAGCAAAAAGCTGATTTCGTCTTTTCTCGCGACAAAATCAGCTTTTTAAAGGGCACTGGATTCACACCATGTGTTTAATCGGCGCAAACCCTACCCTATGCTCGGCCAGAATGCCATGCTGTTGCAAGGCCTCTAGGTGCTGCTTGGTGCCATAGCCTTTGTGCTGGGCAAAGCCATACTCGGGATGAAGCGCGTCTAAGGCATACATTTGCGCATCGCGTGCGGTTTTGGCCAAAATAGACGCCGCCGAGATCGCTTGCTCCTTAAGGTCTCCCTTAACAATGGCCTGCGCCGGCATCAATAGCCCAGGCGGAACGCGATTGCCGTCGATGAGGACCAGCCCTGGCGCCACCCCCAATCCCTCTACCGCGCGGCGCATGGCCAACATCGTGGCGTGCAAAATATTCAATTCTAAAATTTCTGCCGTGGTTGCCTCAGCAATGGCGTACGCCACCGCCTGCGCCTTAATCGCCACCGCCAAAACGTCACGCTGCTTTTCCGTCAGCTTTTTGGAGTCGGTGAGCTTAGGCAGATCAAAATCCACCGGCAAAATCACCGCCGCCGCAAACACGCTGCCCACCAAAGGACCGCGCCCGGCCTCATCCACGCCCGCAATCATCATCGCCCCGCCTCCTTGAGCACCACGTCGGCCGCCAGCTTGGCCGTGTCTTGCCTAAGGGTTTCATGCAAGGCCGTAAAATCGGCGACCAAGGCCCGACAGGCGGCCTTGTCTTCATACCAATCCATCATGGCGCGCGCCAGCTTTTCGGGCCTAGCCTCGTCTTGCAATAATTCGGGCACCGCCGCCTTATTCAACAAAATATTGGGCAGGCCCACGTAGGCGCTTTTGATTTTGCCCTTTACCCAAGCATAGGTTAAGCCAGAAATACGGTAGCTGATCACCATAGGCCGCTTGCACAGCGCCACCTCAAGGGTGGCCGTACCGCTGGTCACCAATACCACGTCGCTGGCCACGCAGGCCATTTGCGCGTGACCGCTCATCAGGGTCATCGGCAGGTCAAGCGAGTCGGTCCGGCTCACGACCTCTTTAAACCGCCGCGCCGACGCCACCGTGGCCAAGGGCACCAAAAAACGGGCCTGGGGCAGCTTCTCGGCAATCAGCTTGGCCGCCGCCAAAAACAGGGGCGCCATATAGTCGATTTCGCTGACGCGGCTGCCCGGCATCAGGGTAAACACGGGAATGTCCTGCCGAATATTCATTTTCTGACGCATGCTGACCCGGTCGGGCATTAACGGCATGGTCTGGGCCAAAGGATGGCCCACAAACGTGGCCTTACCGCCCACGGCCCGATACAAAGGCGGCTCCATGGGAAACAGGCACAATACGTGGTCTACTTTTTTGGCGATTTTCGGCACCCGCTCGCTGCGCCAGGCCCATACCGAAGGGCTGACGTAATGAATGGCCGGCACGCCTTTGCGCTTAAACTTGGCCTCTAAGGCCAAATTAAAATCGGGTGCGTCCACGCCCACAAACACGTCCGGGCGCTCTTGCATCAGGGTGCGGAATACGCCGCGACGAATGCCCACCAGCGTCGGCAACCGTTTCAACACCTCAACCAGGCCGCGCACGGCCAGCTGCTCTTGCGGGTAGAGGCTTTTAAAGCCCAAGGCCTGCATTTGCGGGCCCCCAATGCCCACAAACTCAGCGTGGGGGTTCTGGGCCAAAATGGCGCTCATGAGGTGGGCCCCCAATAGGTCGCCGGAGGCCTCCCCCACCACCATGCCGACCTTTAAGGTGGCTGCTTGACTAAACCAAGTGGTCATTAGCGAATAATGCCTCTCTCTTCGGTCTCAAAAAAGGCCACAAACGGCTGCAATACGGCATGCTCTTTGGCCTCTTCGATGATGGCCGCCTTGGCCTCGCTCAGGCTTAAGCCTTGGCGGTACAGGGTTTTATACGCCCGCTTGACGGTGGCGATGTCTTCCGCGCTAAAACCGCGACGGCGCAGGCCTTCGCTGTTAATCCCAGCAGGCTCGGCCCTAAAGCCGGCGCCCATGACGTAAGGCGGCACGCTTTTGTGCACGCCAGAGGCAAAGGCCGTCATGGCGTGTGGGCCAATATTGCCAAACTGATGCACCAGCGTGTACCCACCCAAAATCACCCAGTCGCCTACGGTCACATGGCCGGCTAAAGACGCGTTGTTGGCAAAAATGGTGTGGTTGCCGACGATGCAGTCATGGGCCAAGTGCACATAGGCCATGATCCAGTTGTCGTCCCCGATTTTGGTCACGCCACCGCCTTGAACCGTGCCCAAATTAAAGGTACAGAATTCCCGTATGGTGTTGTTGTCGCCAATTTCCAAACGCGTCGGCTCATCCGCAAACTTCTTGTCCTGAGGCTTGGCGCCCAAAGAAGCAAACTGAAAAATGTGGTTGTTCTGACCTATGGTGGTGTGGCCTTCAATCACCACGTGCGGGCCGATGGTGCTGCCCGCGCCAATCACGACGTTGGGCCCAATAATCGTATAAGGGCCTACCGTCACATCGTCAGCAAGTTGCGCCTGGGCATCCACCAAGGCGGTCGGATGGATGTTGCTCATGATTAAGCCTCGATTTCTTTTTTGACACACATAATATTGGCTTCTGCCGCCACCAGGCCATCTACTTTGGCCACGGCAATGTATTTGGCGATGCCACGGCGGGCCGATACTTGCTCAATCTCAAACACCAACTGGTCGCCCGGCACAACCTGACGCTTAAAGCGGGCATTGTCGATGCCGGCAAAGAAATAAATTTCATTTTCGGCACGCCCACCCAGGCTTAAAATAGACAGCAGGCCAGCGGCCTGAGCCATTGCCTCGATGATTAACACGCCAGGCATGACGGGGAAATTCGGAAAATGACCTTGAAAAAATTCTTCGTTCATGGTCACGTTTTTGTAGGCACGTAGGCTGGTATTGGCTTCAAAATCAGTGACCCGATCAACCAATAAAAATGGATAGCGATGAGGCAATAATTTCGCAATCGCGCGCGAATCTAACGGTAGTTGAATGTCCATACTCATGCTTATTCCTTTTCCTTAACGGCATCCTGAGACGCCAGTTGTTGTTCTAGTTGTTTTATTCTTTTGGCCATGTCGTTTAGGTGGCGCAAATGCACGGCATTGCGCACCCAATCCTTATGCGTGGCCAGAGGATAAGACGAGGCGTAGTGCCCCGGCGCATCAATAGACTTGCTGACCAACGTCCCACCACCGATAAAGGTTTTATCGGCCACTTCAATATGGCCCACAAACATCGCGGCCCCACCAATGGTGCAATAAGCCCCAATTTTGGTGCTGCCGGCGATGCCGGTACAGCCCGCAATGGCGGTGTGCGCCCCTACGTGTACATTGTGGCCAATTTGCACCAAATTATCAATTTTGGCACCGGTGTGAATCACGGTGTCGTCCAAGGCACCCCGATCAATGGTGGTATTGGCACCGACCTCAACGTCATCGGCCAAAATCACCCGGCCCGTTTGCGGTATTTTAAACCATTTCGTCTCATCCCACGCCATGCCAAAACCGTCGGCACCGATGACGCTGCCAGAATGGATTTCCACCCGGTCGCCCAGCACGCACTGTGGGTAAAGCGTCACATTGGCATGTAGGCACACCTTGGCCCCCAACACACAGTCGGCCTCGATCACGACGCCCGGCAAAATACGGCAGCCCTCGCCCAAGACCACGTGTTCACCGATGTAGGCATGCGCCCCCAGATCACAGCTGGCGGGCACCACCGCCGTCGCCGCCACCACCGCCGTAGGGTGTTGCACCCCTTGGGCGTCGATCACGGGATGGAACAGCCGTGCCACCTTGGCAAAATACAGGTAGGGGTCGCGCGTCACAATGGCGCTCATGCCCTCGGGCACGATGGCCACGCCCAGCTTCTCGGACACAATCACGGCCGATGCTCGCGAGGCGTCGAGGCTGTGGCGGTACTTTGGATTGGCTAAAAAACTAATTTGCTCCGCTTGAGCACTGTCGAGCGGAGCAACTTTGGTCACGGACACATCTGGGCCAACTAATTCGCCGCCCAGCTGTGTCACAATGTGTGACAGTAACAATGACATAGGAAGGCCTTTATTTATTGTTTGTCCAAGGTTTTGATCACCTGTTCGGTGATGTCATATTTGGGGTCCACATAAACTGCTTCTTGTAAAATCAAATCGTAACCTTGCTGCTTGGCAATCGACCGAATGATGTTATTGGCCTGCTCTTGAATGCTGGCAAACTCTTCGTTTCGACGCAAAGTATACTCACGCGACACCGCCGCACTGGTGGTGTTGTACTGGGTCACTAAAGCCTTGTACTGATCTTCGGTTTGAATCCGCTCGGCGGCACTCAACTGACTGCCGCCCAGCTTTTTCTCAATTTTCACGCCCTCAGCACGCAAGGCCTTAAGCCGGTCTTGCTGAGGCGCGAATTCCTTATCTAACCGAGTCACAATATTCTGCGCGGCCTTTGCTTCTTGATAAACCCGTTCCGTACTGATGAACCCAAGCTTTTGAACGCCTTGGGCCGCAGCACCATGCATTAGGGTCAACGCCACGCTGGCAGCCATCATTGTTTGCAAAATTCGCACAATTGCTCCTTAATTAAAACGCTCTACCCAACTGGAATTGGAAACGCTGTAAGTCGTCGCCTTGTTTTTCTTTAAATGGGTAAGCATAGCTAAATTTCATTGGGCCCAAAGGAGACAACCAGGTCAGGGCGACACCCGCAGAATAGCGCATTTCGCTGCTCATGGTGGTGGCCGTTTCCGTCCCTTTCACTTCCTTGGTGTTCCAGACGCTGCCGGCATCGGCAAACAGGCTTAGGCGCACGGAACGCTGGTCTTTAATCCCCGGCAAGGGGAAGAGCAATTCGGCATTGGCCACCGCTTTACGGTTACCACCGATGTAATCGTCGCCGTCACGAGGGCCCAAGCTGCTGGTCTCATAACCCCGTACCGAACCAATACCGCCCACGTAGAAGTTGTGGAAGAACGGCAGTTCCTTGGTCTTGCCATAGCTGTCGGCATAGCCGAGCTCACCGTTTAACATCAGGGTAAAGTCTTTGCTCAATGGGAAGAACCACTGCTGTTGGTGGGTGGCGCTGTAATACTGCACGTCACTGCCCGGCACGCTAAAGTCTAAGTCGGCACGCATCATGTAACCACGGGTCGGCCATAAGGCACTGTCGGTCTTATTGCGACCCCAACCGATCGAACCGGTATAGGTCAACACGTCGGCCTTCTTGCCATTGCCGTACTCTTTAACGAAATCTTTATACCGCTGCGGGCTGTCATCGTAGGTGCTAATGGTTTGGTTTTGCACCCCAAGGCCAAAATTCACTCGGTCGTATTCGGTCACAGGCACGCCTAAACGAGCGCCCACGCCGTAGGTTTCGGTTTTGTAGCGGCTAGAATCCAGCTTATCGGGATTGTACACGCGGTAAAACGCATCGTAACCCAAGCTCACGCCGTCAGGGGTAAAGTAAGGGTCGGTAAACGACAGCACGGCACGCTTATTCGCCTTAGAGTTAGACAGCTGCACGCTGGCCGATTTACCCGAACCAAACAGGTTGTCTTGTGAAATCCCGCCGCCAAACACAATGCCTTCATCTTGAACATAGCCGGCGCTCACGTCGATAGAGCCCGTTGAACGCTCGTTCACGCCCACGTTGACGTCTACCATGTCTGGCGTATTGGCCACGCCCACAGGGTCCATGGTCACGCCGTCAAAATAGCCCAGTAGCTCAATACGCTCTTTCGAACGCTGAATTTTTGAGGTATCGAATACCGACCCTTCCATTTGACGCAGCTCGCGACGCACCACTTCATCGCGGGTTTTATTGTTGCCCGCAATATTGATGCGGTTCACGTAGACTTTGCGACCGGTGTCTACCGACAGGTCAAAATCGACCACGCCGGTCTCTTTATTGGGCTTAGGCAACACGTAGACGTTGGCCATGGCATACCCATCGCGACCCAGACGATCCTGAATTTTGCCGATGTCTTCTTTGACCACAGACTGATCAAAATACTTGCCTTTTTTGGCCTTAATCATGGCTTCTAGCTCAGCCATCGGCACTTCTTTGGTGTCGCCGCTGAGGTTGAAATCGCCAAAGGTGTAGCGTGGGCCTTCGGTCATGTTAATGGTCAGATAAATCTGCGACTTGTCTGCGCTCAGCTCTACTTGAGTAGAGTCCACGCTAAAGTCTAAGAAGCCGCTGTTTTTATAAAAATCCGTCAGCTCTTCAATGTCGCTGGCCATTTTTTGCTTGGCGTATTGGTCCGTCTTACTGAACCACGTAAACCAGCCACCCGTGGTGGCATTGATCTGCTTGTTCAGCTTACGGTCCGAGTAGAACTGGTTGCCCACAAAGTTGATTTCTTTAATCGTACTGGTGTCGCCTTCCGTCACCACTAGGTTAATCGCCACGCGATTACGGTCTAGCTTGGTCACGGTGGGCACCACGGTCGCCGCATATTTACCGCGGTTTACGTATTCCTGCTTCAAGGCCACAATGGCCTGATTCATCACCGACTGATCAAAGGGGTGGGCCTGATTCAAGCCAGCACTGCCTAAGGTTTTTTTGATGATGTCATTGCTGATCGACTTACCCCCCTCAACCGCAATGGTGCTGATGATGGGCCGTTCCACCACGGACAGGGTCAAATAGCCTTCTTGCGACTCAACCCGAACGTCGTCAAAAAAACCCGTCGCGTAAAGCGCCTTAATGATTTCCTGCCCTTTAGGACCGGTAAAGGAATCACCCACTTGAACCGGCAAGTAGGTAAACACCGTTTCGGGTTCCGTTCTTTGCAAACCCTCAATCCGTATGTCTTTAATTTTAAAAGCGTCGGCCGCCAATGCCATAGAAGACAAAGACAGACTCATGATTGTTGCGGTAAGAAATTTTAATTTCATGAAGAATCTTATCCAAAAAAACGACTAAAATCGTTAAAAAAAGCGACCATCATTAACAGCAACATGGCGAAGACGCCAATTCTCATGCTGAAGGCCTGGGCTTTATCGCTTAGTGGTTTCCCTCGTAGCCATTCGATGGTGTGGAACACAAAATGTCCCCCATCCAACACAGGAATTGGCAATAAGTTTAACACACCTAGGCTCACACTAATGAGCGCTAAAAATTCTAAATAGGGTTGCAGGCCCATCGCGGCAGATTTACCCGCCACGTCGGCAATCATCACGGGGCCACCGATGTGCTTAAGCGAAGCCTGCCCGGTCACCAGTTTGCCAAAAAACTGCACCGTCAAGACCACATATTCCCACACCTGCTCGGCTGCCATTTTAATGCTTTTTACGTAACCTGGATACCAAGAATGACTAATTTGTGCCGCCCACGCTTCATCAGAAGAGGGGGACACGCCGGCAAAACCCATTAAGGTCCCATTCACGTCTTGCGAAGCAGGTCGTAATTGGGCGCTGTGGCGGGCACCCGCACGTTCGTAAGTAATAGTTAATTGTTTACCCGGGCTGTCTTGAATAATATTAACCCAATCAAACCAATTCGCCACTTCTTTTTCATTAATGCTGAGTAACTTGTCCCCCTTCATCAAACCAGCGGCTTCTGCCGCGCTTTGTGGGGCCACCGAACCCAGTACGGTGGTGATGCGGTAGGCCATTAAGCCAACGCCGTTTTGAATCGCCTGATCAACGGCGGCGGCATCGTCAGCCACTTTAATCACTCGCGTGTGCGGTTGGCCTTGCGCATCCACCACGGCCACGCTTAAATCGCCATCATCCAAGCCCAACATGATTTTCTTTTGGGCATCTTGCCAATCGGCCACGGCAACGCCGTTAATGCTTTGAATGTGGTCGCCGGACTGAAACTGCGCCTTGGCCGCCAAAGAGGCCGGCTGCACCGTCCCCACCATGGCCTTGATGTCGGTCACGCCCATCACGTTACTGATGCTGAAAAACAACACTGCCAGAATTAAATTGGCGATGGGGCCAGCCAATACGATGGCCATTTTTTTTAAGGGATGCTGTTGGTCAAACGCAAACGGACGGTCTTCCTCGCTGACGTTGCCCTCACGGGTATCCAACATGCGCACGTAGCCGCCCAAAGGAATCGGCGCCAGGGCCCACTCTGTATGCCCTTTTTTACGCATGAAAAACGGAGTACCAAAGCCCACGCTAAAACGGGTCACCCTCACGCCGCACCAACGCGCCACGAGGTAATGCCCCAGTTCATGCAAACTCACCAACACCACAATGGCCACCAAAAACGCCAATAACGTGGTCAAACCACTGCTCATTCCTGCCAACATGCTTATCCCTTAATCCAAGCCAGCGCCATTTCGCGCGCTGCCTGATCTTTTGCCAATAAGTCATTGATGTCTTCGCTACCGCCTAAGTTCATTTTTTCTAAACAATAAGCGACCAAACGACCAATGTCTGTGAATTTAATGCGCTCGGCCAAAAAGGCCGCTACCGCCACTTCATTTGCCGCATTCAATACGCAAGGGGCGTCTCCGCCCGTCGCCAACGCATCAAATGCCAGCTGTAAACAGTCAAACTTAACCAGATCAGGGGCCGAAAACGTCAACCCCGACAGCTGGTCAAAAGCCAACCGCTTCACCCCCGACACCATCCGTTCGGGATGGGCCAAACAGTTGGCAATCGGCGTGCGCATGTCGGGCGTGCCCATTTGGGCCAAAACCGAACCATCGATGTAGCGCACCATACTGTGTATCACACTTTGGGGATGGACCACCACTTCAATTTGCGCGGCAGACGCCCCAAACAGCCAATGGGCCTCAATTACCTCTAAGCCCTTATTCATCATGCTGGCCGAATCCACGGAGATTTTATGCCCCATAGACCAGTTTGGGTGCGCCACGGCCTGGGCCGGGGTAATGTTGGCAAACTGGGCCACGTCGGTGTTCAAAAACGGCCCGCCTGAGGCCGTTAAAATAATCGACTCTATGCCATGGGCGGCCAGGTTGCCGGTATACGCTTCTGGCAACACTTGAAAAATCGCATTGTGCTCGCTGTCCACCGGCAAAATGGTGGCATGGCCTTTTTTGGCCGCGCGCATAAACAGCGCCCCTGCCACAACGAGGGTTTCCTTGTTCGCCAACAAAATGCGCTTGCCCATTTTGGCCGCACACAGCGTCGGCAATAGGCCGGCTGCGCCGACTATGGCCGCCATCACGGTGTCGACTTCCGCCGCCGTCGACACCTCTGCCAACGCCTGCTCCCCGTATAGCACCTGGGTTTCAGAGCCCGCATCGCGCAACTTTTGCTGCAAGCACTCGGCCGCAGCCTCCGTGCCCACCACCGCGAATTTAGGCGCGAACGCCAGGCACTGTCCCAATAGTTTGTCGATCTGGGTAAAGCAGGTTAAAGCATAAACGGTAAAACGTTCTGGGTGGTCGGCCAAGATGGCCAAAGTACTGCAACCAATGCTGCCGGTGGCCCCCAGAATGGTAATGGTTTGTTTCATCAATTCGTCCAATAAACGGCAAAGGCCAGCAGTGCCGCATAAATACTCAATACCGCAATCAGGGAATCCACACGGTCAAAAACGCCGCCGTGACCCGGCAAGAGCTTGCTGCTGTCCTTCATGCCTGCGGCACGCTTAAACCAGCTTTCCAATAAATCACCCACCACGCTCACCGCCGTCAACAATACCGCCGCCACGACCAGGGCCCATACCGGCAAGACAAAGCCAAACCAGCCGAGCTGATCCACCACCAAGACGTAGGCGATCACACACACCACGCCGCCAATGGCACCTTCCCAGCTTTTGCCTGGGCTGATTGAGGGGGCCAGCTTGTGCTTGCCAAACAGGCGGCCAAAAATGTAGGCGCCAATGTCGGCCACCCACACCATGGCCATCACGGCCAACAATGCCTTGGCATCGTGTTCCGAGGGCCGCAAGGCCACCAGAGCCAGCCAGAACGGCACCATCAATAGCCACCCCAGCAACAGGCTGACAAAGCCCGGCTTGGGCGTCCATTTAAAGCGCAACCACAGCGGCGCCACCACCACCCAGAACACCAATACCAAGCCATGCTCGACCAGGTTTAAGCGGTATTGGTGATAGGCGGCCAGGCCGCCCAACACCAAGGTCATGCTCAAATAAGTCGCCTGCATGGCCAAGGGCATTTTGGCCATGCGGGCAAATTCCCACAGGGCCACCATGGCGATTAAACCCGCAAAAGCCATCCAGCCCATAGGGGAGGCAAAAAACAACATCCCCAGCATCAAAGGCAGCAAAACTAAGGCGGTGAGTATTCTCGGAATCAACATATTAAGGTCGCTGTTTTTCTATCGGGAGTTGTTCGGACGTCCGCCCAAAACGGCGTTCGCGGGTTTGGTAAGAATGAATCGCCAAATCTAAGGCCTTCTTGTTAAAGTCTGGCCACAAGGTATCGGTAAAATATAATTCAGCATACGCCATTTGCCACAACAAGAAGTTGCTCATGCGCACTTCCCCACCGGTTCGGATAAACAAATCCGGATCAGGCAGGTCGCTCAAACACAGCTTTTGCGCCACGGCCTCTTCGGTGAGCTCAGTAACGCCGGCAGCAATCAGCTGATTGGCCGCCTGCACCACATCCCAACGACCGCCATAATCGGCGGCAATGGTTAAGGTTAACCCCGTATTGTGGGCCGTCAAGGCTTCGGCCGCATCAATCGCCGCCACAATGTCAGGATTCAGCCTGTCTTTCGCGCCAATCACGCGCAAGCGTAGGCCGTTTTCATGCATGGCCGCCACCTCTTTACTTAAGGCCTGCACAAACAAACCCATTAAAAAAGTCACTTCTTCCTGCGGCCGACGCCAATTTTCCGTCGAAAAAGCAAAGACGGTCAGGTGGCCCACGCCCAGCTCTTCACAGTATTGCACCAATTTGCGCAACACCGTTAAGCCCCGCTTGTGGCCCATGACTCGGGGTAAAAAACGTTTTTTAGCCCAGCGGCCATTGCCATCCATAATGATGGCAATGTGCTTGGGCAAATTGCTGTGATCAATCACAGTTTTCGCATGCTCGGCAAACAACGGATCTTCCTTTAAACGGCCAACAAATCTTCTTCTTTAGTGGCCAACATCGCGTCGACTTCAGCAATGTGCTTGTCGGTCAATTTTTGAATGTCGTCTTCGGCACGGCGGGCATCGTCTTCAGAAATCTCTTTTTCTTTCAATAGATTTTTAAAGTCATTATTCGCATCGCGACGAATATTGCGAATGGCCACGCGCCCTTCTTCTGCTTCACCGCGCACGACTTTAATCAAGTCTTTACGGCGCTCTTCGGTCAGCATCGGCATCGGCACGCGAATCACCTCGCCCATGGCCGCAGGGTTCAAGCCCAAATTAGAATCACGAATGGCTTTTTCCACGGCACCGGCCATGGTGCGTTCAAATGGCTTGACGCCAATGGTCCGCGCATCGATGAGATTCACGTTGGCAATCTGGCTCACGGGCGTTGGGTTGCCGTAGTAGTCCACCATTACCTGATCCAACAGCCCTGTGTGGGCGCGACCGGTACGTACTTTAGAAAGATTTTGGCGCAAAGCCTCAATCGACTTGCCCATTTTATCGGCAGCAGTAGTTTTAATTTCAGAAATCATATTCAACCTTTTTCGCTTACTTAACGATGGCGCCCACCCGCAGCACGCGCATGGGCCCATCCATCATCGTGATTTTAAACTTAACAATGTACGTTTAGCAATGAACCAACGTACCTTCGTCTTCGCCTCTAACCACACGTTTTAAAGCACCCTCTTTGAAGATGCCAAATACTTTAATATTCAGCTTTTGCTCGCGACACAAGGCAAAAGCCGTGGCGTCCATCACCTTAAGGTTTTTGATAATCGCCTCATCAAACGTAATCGTTTGATAACGATCAGCATGAGGGTCTTTTTTCGGGTCGGCGGTATACACGCCGTCCACATTGGTCGCCTTCAGCATGATGTCGCAATTCATTTCGGCACCGCGCAGCGCTGCTGCCGTGTCGGTGGTAAAGAAAGGATTGCCGGTACCGCCAGCAAAAATCACCACTTTACCCTCACTTAAGTACTGTATGGCTTTCTCACGGGCATAAGGTTCAACCACCTGCTGCATATTCAGGGCCGATTGCACCCGCGCATGCACGCCAATAGATTCTAAGGCATCTTTTAGCGCCAGGGAATTCATCACCGTCGCCATCATGCCCATATAGTCTGCGGTGGCACGGTCCATGCCCTCTGCTGCAGGGGCCACGCCGCGAAAAATATTGCCGCCGCCGATCACGATGCCCACTTGCACACCCATTTCAACCACTTCTTTCACCTGGCCGACGATTTCCATGATGGTATTGCGATTAATCCCAAATGGGTCACCGCCCATCAAGGCCTCGCCTGATAATTTTAACAGAATTCGATTGTATTTTTTTGTTGTGCCAGACATGACTAGAACCTTTGATTGAATGATAAAAAACCCATACTTCTTGAACAACGTCCGAATGTCGCCAAAGCGGTCTCATCTTAAAGCAATCCCACCGACAACACAAACGGAAGTTTCCGTGTGCAAACCCCACTTTTTCCTTAAAAAAAAGCACCCTAACTCAAAATTAAGAGCTTAGAGTGCCTTTAAGGATGACTTAAAGTTAAACTTTAGCGGCGGCAGCAACTTCTGCAGCGTAGTCAACCACTGCTTTTTCAATGCCTTCGCCCACGTGGAACGCGGTAAAGTTTTGAACACTGGCTGATTTCTCGGCCAATAATTTTTCGATGGTCACGTCTGGGTTTTTCACAAAAGGTTGGCCCATTAAAGTGATTTCAGCCAAGAATTTATTCACGCGGCCTTCAACCATTTTTTCAACGATGTTGGCTGGCTTGCCAGACTGAGCGGCTTGCTCAGTGTAGATGTGGCGTTCTTTTTCAATCAGCTCTGCATCCACTTGGTCTTGAGACACGCATACCGGACGGGCGGCAGCAATGTGCATGGCCACGTCACGACCTAAGGTCTCATCGCCACCGGTGTATTCAACCATCACGCCGATTTTCGCGCCGTGCATGTACACCACCAAACCGTTAGCGGTTTCATAACGTTGGAAACGACGTACAGAAATGTTTTCGCCCAATTTTGCAATCATGGCTTTACGCATTTCTTCTAGGGTTTCACCAGAAGCGGTTTTCACTTCACCCAAGGCTTCAACAGTCTCTGGGTTGGCGGCGGCAACGGCTTTAGCAGCGGCATCGGCGTAGGCCAAGAAGCTGGCGTCTTTGGCCACAAAGTCTGTTTCACAGTTTACTTCAACCAAAGCGGCTACGCCGTTGTCGATCACGTGTGTGATGATGCCTTCGGCAGCCGTACGGCCAGCCAATTTACCGGCTTTAGCGCCCGACTTAATGCGTAAAATTTCTTCAGCCTTTTCCATATTGCCTTCGGCTTCAACCAAAGCTTTTTTACATTCCATCATGCCAAGACCCGTTGCGCCACGTAGTTCGGCAACCATTTTTGCGGTAATTTCAGCCATTGTTTATCCTTAATTATCTGTTCACGATGTCTTTGCGATCAAAACATCTTAAAAAAGGGGCCAAAGCCCCTTTGATACTTACTTTAGTCTTACTCAGCAGCTTCAGCTTCGGTTGCTTCAGCAGCAACGTGAGCGACTTCTTGCAAAGATTGTGCTTTGCCTTCCAAAATCGCATCGGCGATGCCACGAGCGTATAAGCGAATCGCTTTGGCTGAGTCATCGTTACCTGGCACAACGTATTTCACGCCTTCAGGGCTATTGTTGGTGTCTACCACAGCAATCACTGGAATGCCTAATTTCTGGGCTTCAACAATGGTGCCTTTTTGGTAGCCAGTGTCGATCACAAAAATAGCGTCAGGCAGGCCTTTCATGTTTTTGATGCCGCCCAATGAACGTTCTAGTTTTTCAACTTCGCGTTCCATGTCCAAGATTTCTTTTTTACCGTAGCCGCTGTCTGCAGCGTTGGCCAAAATCGCGCTTTTTTCTTCCAAGCGTTTGATTGACTGTTTCACGGTTTGGTAGTTGGTCAACATACCACCCAACCAACGGTAATCAACGTAAGGTGAGCCAGCACGAGTGGCTTCTTCTTTGATGATTTCGCGAGCTTGGCGTTTGGTACCCACAAACATCACATTGCCTTTATTCGCAGCCAAACGACGAACAACGTCTTGAGCTTCGATGAACATGGGCAAAGTCTTTTCCAAGTTGATGATGTGAATTTTATTACGAGCGCCAAAAATGTATTCTGCCATTTTAGGGTTCCAGAAACGCGTTTGGTGACCAAAGTGAACACCCGCTTCCAACATTTGACGCATAGTAACTTGAGTTGACATAATTTATCCTTAAAGGGTTAAAGCCTAGCATCTTAACGCACAGAACCCTCAACACAGTGTGAGAGCACCCTTTTGGCGAAGATGACAGCGATTGTATATAGTTAATGCCGCTTCTCTTGCAACAAACCTTACAGTTTTTTAAAAGAGAAAAAGCCCGCAAATTCTACTGGAGCGCGCAAAAAAAAACAAGTCCCCGGGCAAAAATGACGGCTTTTCTTAACGCGACTGTTGTTTTGCCTTTTGATTACGGCGGCGCTGGCGCAACACCCACCCCATCACCAGCGTCGGTATCACCGCCAAAAACACCATATAAATCACCATCCGGGCAATGGATTCTTGCACCGCACTGAACATCAACACCACGTATAAATAAGCCACCCAAATTATGTACATAACCACCCTTTTGTTGTTACCGTCTACCAGCGGCCGCGTCATCGACCCCTTTTTAAGACCCCCATGCTAATCTAAAGGCCTGTTTAATGAAAGTACCCCTTATGCCGCCATCCCACACCGCCACCGACCCTGTGGCCGACAAACAGGCCTTACGCCGGGCCTTACGCCAGGCCCGCAAACGGCTCAGTCCCTGCGCCCGTCGCGCCGCCGAGGCCGCCGTCAGGCGCCAGCTGTTGCCGCTGTTGAAAAAAGGACGGCGC
>JAGNPU010000200.1 GCA_017989485.1 Neisseriaceae bacterium | reverse complement strand
CCACAAAGCGTCTTTCGGCACCAGCTGACGGCTGGCGCTTTCGCGCAATAGGGTGTTGCACCCTAGGGGCAAGGTCCCGCGGCTGTTGGTGAGGCTGAGGGCCAGATCAGAAATGGCGTTTTGGCCCTGATTGAGCTTGGCCACGTCGGCATAGCAGGCCACTTCCTGTTGAATGCCTTGAGGCCCATTGGCCATTTTGGCCAGTAAGGCATATTCTGCGTTAAAGCTGGACCAGCTGCCATTTTTGCCCAAAAGCTTGAGCCATTGGTTGCGTAAGTCTTCGGTCAAATAGCTGGCCTCTTGGTGCTGGCTTAAATAGGCGCGGGCCAAGGTGTCGTTATTGGTTTTTAACGCCGCCAGCGCGGTTAAATACTGTTGGTATTCGGCCACAATGCTGGATTCTTGTTTGAGGATGGCGACGTTTTTGGCGATGGCCTGCTCTTTCGGCGGCGGCTGATCGACGTTAGAGCATGAGGCCAGCGTCAGGATTAAGGCGGAAGCCAGGCTCAGCTTTAAAGAGGTTTGAATGCGCATAAATAGAGGTTCCCAGTGGTTATTTACGCCAGTAGGCAGGGGTAAATAAAATCAAAATAGTAAAAATTTCCAAGCGGCCTAACAGCATCACGGACAGGCATAGCCATTTTTGCACGGCCGACAGGGTGGCAAAGCTGCCAGAAGGGCCTACGGCGCCAAGGCCGGTCCCCGTATTGGTGATGCAGGCGATGATGGCACTGAAGGCGCTGATGAAATCAAAGCCGGTGAACATCATCGCGAATGTAAAGATCACGATGGTACTGAAGTAAACAAATATAAAAGCCATCACCGCCAAAGCGGTGTGCTCTGGAATCAAGCGCTGGTTGATTTTAACCGTGCGCACGGCATGGGGGTGGAGCAATAGGGTCATTTCACGCACGGCGTATTTGAATAAGATGATGGCACGCACCATTTTAATACCGCCCCCGGTAGACCCCGAGCTGGCCAAAAAGTTTGCCAGCAAGAACATCCACAGCGACACGGCCAACGGCCATTCGGCAAAGTTGGTGTTGGAAAAGCCAGAGGCCAGGCCAAACGAAATAAACGTAAAGAAAACGTAGCGGATGGATTCCCAAAAGGCGTAAAAGCCGTCCAGCCACAAAAACAGGCTCATTAACACGCAGCTGCCAAATAAAATAATCAGCAAAACGCGGGTTTCTAGGTCTTTGGCATAGATCTTAAGGCTTTTTTGCCGAACTGAAAAGAAGTGATTGGCAAAGTTGATGCCGCCGATGATGGTGAAGAGGGCAATAATCAGCTCAATCGGGATGGAGTCAAAATAGGCAATGCCCTCGTCACGGCTAGACACGCCGCCTAGGCCCAGGGTCGAAAAGGCATGGCAGATGGCGTCCAGCCAGCTCATGCCGGCCAGTTTTAGGGCGATGAAACAAATTAAGGTCAGGGCAAAATAAATCACCCATAGGTGTTTGGCGGTCTGGGTAATGCGCGGGGCCAGCTTGGTGTCTTTGTTCAGCCCCGGCATTTCGGCCTTATACAGCTGCATGCCGCCGACGCCCAGCATCGGCAAAATGGCGACGGCCAACACGATGATCCCCATGCCGCCGATCCAAATCAAGAAGTGACGCCAGACGTTTAGCGAGGGCGGCAGGGCGTCGACGTGTTCAATGGCGGTGGCGCCGGTGGTGGTCAGCCCAGACATGGCCTCAAAAAAAGCGTCGGTAAACCCCATGTTCGGCAGATGTAGGTAAAACGGCAGGCTGGCCACCAGGGCAAAGCCCATCCACATGGCAAACACCAGGGTAAAGCCTTCGCGGGGCTTGAGCTCTTGTTCAAAGCGTTTGGTGACGCCCCAAATAAACAGGCAGGTCGACGCCGACAGCACGCTGGAGATCAAAAAGGTTTCGATCAGGCCATCGTTGTAAACGAGGGACACCATGGCCGGCAATATCAGCAGGCAGGAAAACAAAAAGCCCAGCTTGGACAGCACGTGTAAGGTCGGGAAAACCTTATAAATGTTCTGATGGAAATGTAACAACGGTTGGGGGGCGCGCATGGTTAAAAGAAGCCCACTTTCACTTGAATCAGTTTTTCAACCTCTTTGACCAGACGGCGGCGCGACACAAAGAAGATGATGTGGTCTGCTTCACGAATCACAATGTCTTCATCGTGCGGCAAAATCACTTCGGTGCCGCGCACCACGGCGCTGATGTAGCAGCCTATGGGCAGGTCGATTTCGGAAATCGGGCGGCCGATCAGGCGTGAGGTGTGCTGGTCGCCGTGAATAATGGCCTCTATGGTTTCGGCGGCGCCGCGGCGCAGCGGGTGTACGGCTTCGATGTCGCCGCGACGAATGTAGGCCAAAATCGAGCCAATGGTGGATAGGTGGGGCGAAATCACGATGTCGATGGTGTTGCCCTGGAGCAGGTCGACATAGCTGGAGCGGTTCACCAGCGCCATCACCCGCTTGGCGCCATAACGCTTGGCTAACAGGGCCGACATGATGTTGACCTCGTCGTCGTTGGTGAGGGCGCAAAAAATATCGATTTCATCGATGTTTTCCTGTTCCAGCAGGCTCTCGTCGGTTACGGAGCCGTTTAAAACCAGGGTGTTGTCTAGGTTTTCCGACAGCCATTCGGCGCGGCCACGGTTGTTTTCAATGATTTTTAAATCAAATTCTTTTTCCAGCTGCCGACTGAGGCGAAAGCCAATGTTGCCGCCGCCGGCGATCATCACCTTTTTAGCGTGTTTCGGGTCTTTACGCACTTCTTTTAAAATCAGCTCGATGTCTTTGCGTGAGGCGATGAAAAACACCTCATCGCCGTCGATGATGGTGGTGTTGGCGTCCGGGATGATGAGCCTGTCGTTACGGTAGACGGCACACACGTGGCAGTCGGCATCGGCCGGCAGGTCATGCTTCATTTGATTGAGTGGCTTGCCGACGATGAGGCCGCCGTTTTGGGCCCTAATCGCCACCATTTGGGCCAGGCCGTTGGCAAAGTTCAATACCTGTAGGGCACCTGGGTAGGCAAACAGCTCATATAAATGGTCGGTGACCAGCTGCTCGGGGCAAATGGATTCGTTGACGTCAAAAAGGGCCAGCGTGTCCTGTTCGGAGTACTCGAGGTAATCACTTTGGCGCACGCGGGCAATGCGGGTGGGGATGTTGAATAAGGTATGGGCCAGCTTGCAGGCAACCAAATTGGTTTCGTCACTGCGGGTTAAGGCCAGCAGCAGGTCGGAGTCGTCGGCGCCAGCATCGGCCAAAACGCTGGGCGATGCGGCATTGCCGACTAGGGTTTGGATGTCCAGTTTGGCGCTCATGTCTTTGAGCGCTTCTTCGGAGATGTCCACCACCGTGACGTCGTTGTGAGAGAACTCGGCTAAGTTATGGGCCACCGTCGAGCCGACTTGGCCGCCGCCTAAAATTAAAATCTTCACTGATTGGTTTACTCGCATCAAGCCATGGTTAGGCCCCATTTTAAAACGGATTGCATTAATATGCACGCCTAACCACGATTGGCCTTGAATTAAGGCCTTAAAGTACAACCAAAAGGGGCGGATGGGTGGTTGAACAGGCGGGTTGGCCAATGGCGTTAAGCGTTTAATCAGGGGCTGTTTTGTAGTATCATGGGGCGATAATCGTTCGGCGTTTGGCCTGGGTTGACCTCTTTTGTTGAGGATTAAACTGGGCCGCGGCGGGCCAGAACAACGGTTCCCATGGGAACACAGAACCTTATCTACCCAAAAGGCATGTCATGACCATCATCAAACAAGAAGATTTCATTCAGAGCATTGCTGACGGATTTCAGTTCATCAGCTTTTATCATCCCAAAGACTATATTGAAGCCTTGACCAAAGCGTGGGAAAAAGAAGAAAACCCCGCGGCCAAGGACGCCATGACCCAGATTTTGGTGAATAGCCGCATGTGTGCCGAAGGCCATCGCCCCATTTGCCAAGACACCGGCATTGCCGTGGTGTTCTTGAAAGTGGGCATGAACGTGCAGTGGGATGCCGACATGACGGTACAGGAAATGGCCAACGAAGGGGTGCGCCGCGCCTATTTAAACGCCGACAATAAGCTGCGCGCGTCGGTCTTGGCCGACCCTGCGGGCAAGCGTCAAAACACTAAGGACAATACCCCAGCCGTGGTGCACATGGAGCTGGTGGCGGGTGACAAGCTGGAAATCACCTGTGCGGCCAAAGGCGGCGGTTCAGAAAACAAATCCAAGCTGGCGATGTTAAACCCATCAGACTCCATCGTGGATTGGGTATTGAAAACCATCCCCACCATGGGCGCGGGTTGGTGTCCGCCAGGTATTTTGGGCATCGGCATCGGTGGCACGCCAGAAAAAGCCATGCTGTTGGCGAAAGAATCCTTAATGAGCCACGTCGACATCCAAGACGTGCAGGCGAAAAAAGACGCGGGCGAAACGTTGACCACGATAGAGGCGCTGCGTCTGGAGCTGTTGGAAAAAGTCAACGGTTTGGGCATTGGCGCACAGG
>JAGNPU010000199.1 GCA_017989485.1 Neisseriaceae bacterium | reverse complement strand
CAGCGCCACATCGTTGGCCTTAAGCAAGCTGGCGTCGGACAGCATGCGTCGCCAGGTGCGCGCACCCGGCAGGCCTTGCATCAGGCCCAAGTAATGACGCACCATATGCCGCATCGTCGTGCCCCGACCAGAATCCAGCTGGGCTTGGGCATAACCTTGCAAGTGCGCCACCAAAGCCACCCGATCAATAGGGGCGTGGTGGTCGTCATAAAACAGGCCGTCCCAAGCCGCCATTAAATACGGATTATGATAGGCCTCACGCCCCACCATCACCCCATCTACGTGCCGTAAGTGCTCGGCAATGGCGGCATTGGTGGTGACGCCCCCGTTGAGGATAATCTCCAAGTCGGGAAAATCTTGCTTGAGCTGATACACAAACTCATATTTAAGCGGTGGAATCTCACGGTTTTCTTTAGGAGACAGCCCGTCCAACCAGGCATTGCGCGCATGCACGATAAAGGTATGGCATTCGGTCTTGTGCACCAGGCTGCCCACAAAATCTCGGACCACCTGATAATCGCTTTGCTTGTCCACGCCGATGCGGTGCTTGACCGTCACGTCGATGCTCACCGCGTCTTGCATGGCCTTTAAACCATCCGCGACCAAATCCACCTCATTCATCAGGCAGGCCCCAAACGCCCCCTTTTGTACCCGAGGACTGGGACAGCCGCAGTTTAAATTCACCTCGTTATAACCATAGTCTTGCGCCATTTTGGCACACACGGCCAAATCGGCGGGCTCACTGCCGCCTAACTGCAAGGCCACCGGCTGTTCGCCCTCATTAAAGGTTAAAAAACGGCCGGCGCTGCCGTGTATCAAGGCACCGGTGGTGACCATTTCAGAATACAACCACGCATGGTGGGTGATTTGTCGGGCCATGTAACGATAGTGGCGGTCGGTCCAGTCCAGCATCGGCGCCACGGAAAGGCGGCGGCTGGGTAAGTCAGATACGGTCATATAAAGGTCGGCTAATAAAACGTTGATGAAGGCCTATAGTGTACCTTGACTGACCCTGAGCTGCACGAATTATGCGGGACGGCCTCATTTTGTCCGGTCTCACCCAAATTATTTTAACTATTTAAACAAACAAACTGGAACCATTTAGTCAATCGCGTGACTAATCACTATATTGCTTCATCTCCAGAGCGATATAGGTAAGAAGTGAGTAAACGTTTCCCCGCAATGTGTTGGCCGCCGGAATGCAGATTCCGGCGGATTTTTTTGGCTTTTTTTTGTCCTTCATCGAAGCAAGGCCACTAAACGGCTGATTCTAGACACAAAGTCCAAAAAATAAAGCTGCGCCGCCCCTTCCCCCCTCTATTTAAACTGCTATAATCCCTTTTTTGCCTAATAAGTTAACGGTTCCAATCATCATGCAAGAACACTACCAACCTTCCGCTATAGAGCCCATCGCCCAACAAAAATGGGACGATGCCAAAGTATTTAACGCTGCCGACGACGACAGCCGTCCTAAATACTACTGTTTGTCCATGTTCCCCTATCCTTCAGGGAAGTTACACATGGGCCACGTGCGCAACTACACCATTGGTGACGTCTTAAGCCGTCACAAGCTGCTCAAAGGCTATAACGTGATGCAGCCTATGGGGTGGGATGCCTTTGGTCTGCCCGCTGAAAATGCGGCCATGATCAACAAAGTGGCACCGGCCAAATGGACGTATCAAAACATTGAATACATGAAGGTTCAGTTAAAAAAACTGGGCCTGGCCTTTGATTGGGACCGCGAGTTTGCCACCTGCGACCCTGAATACTACCGCTGGGAACAATGGCTGTTCACACGCCTGTTCGAAAAAGGCATTATTTACAAAAAAAATGGGGTGGTGAACTGGGACCCCGTAGACCAAACCGTTTTGGCCAATGAACAGGTCATCGATGGTCGCGGCTGGCGCAGTGGCGCCCTGGTCGAAAAACGTGAAATCCCCATGTATTACTTCAAGATTACCGACTACGCCGAAGAGCTGCTGACGGGCCTAGACAATTTACCGCATTGGCCAGAGCAGGTAAAAACCATGCAGCGTAACTGGATTGGTAAGTCTCGCGGCATGCAGGTGGCCTTCACCCTAACCGACGACAGCTTGACCGACTTGGCCGCGGCAGACGCCAAAGCCATTAATGTGTACACCACGCGGCCAGACACCCTCATGGGCGCAACCTATTTGGCGGTGGCCGCCGAGCACCCTTTGGCCACGGCGGCGGCATTGAACAACCCTGAACTCCAAGCCTTTATTGCCGAATGTAAATCCGGCAGCGTGGCCGAAGCCGACATGGCGACAATGGAGAAAAAAGGCTTGCCGACCGGTCGTTACGCCCTACACCCCTTCACCGGCGAACGCCTACCGGTTTGGGTCGCCAACTACGTCTTGTGGGGCTATGGCGACGGTGCCGTGATGGCCGTGCCCGCCCACGACGAGCGCGACTTTGAGTTTGCCAACAAATACGCTTTGCCGATTAAGCTGGTGATTCAGCCAGAAGACGGCGCGCTGTTGGCGGCCCCGCTGGCCCAGCCGTACACCGAACACGGTGTCTTGGTGGACTCTGGTGAATTCAGTGGCCTAGACTTTCAGGCCGCCTTTGACGCCATGGCGTCTCGCCTGGAAGCCTTGAGCCAAGGCGCGCCTCGCACCCAATACCGCTTACGCGACTGGGGCATTAGCCGTCAACGCTACTGGGGCTGTCCGATTCCCATTATTCATTGCGCCAGCTGTGGCGACGTGACCGTACCGGAAGACCAACTGCCGGTGATTTTGCCGGAAGACGTGATTCCTGACGGCGCAGGCTCGCCTCTGGCACGCATGCCTGAGTTTTACGAAACAAAATGCCCCAAATGTGGCGGCGATGCCCGTCGTGAAACCGACACCATGGACACGTTTGTCGAGTCTAGCTGGTATTTTGCCCGCTTTGCCTCGCCTAAGTTTGACCAAGGCCTAGTAGACGAGCAAGCGGCTGACGTGTGGATGAGCGGTGGCGTAGACCAATACATTGGGGGCATCGAACACGCCATCTTGCACCTATTGTATGCCCGCTTCTTCAACAAACTCATGCGTGACGAAGGCCTGTTGAAAAACGATGAGCCGTTTGAACGCCTGTTGACCCAAGGCATGGTGTTGTGTGACACCTACTACCGTGAAGGCCCTACCGGCGGCATCGACTACGTGGCACCACAAGACGTGGTCTTTGCCCGTGACGACAAAGGTCAAATCACCGGCGCCACGCATCGCGTAGACGGTGGCGACGTGGTCATCGGCGGCATTGAAAAAATGTCTAAGTCTAAAAACAACGGCGTCGACCCACAGGACTTAATCGACGTGTACGGCGCCGACACGGCCCGTTTGTTCATGATGTTTGCCTCACCACCAGACCAATCTTTGGAATGGTCAGACTCTGGCGTTGAGGGCGCAAACCGCTTCTTACGCCGTCTTTGGCGCACCGTTTACGACCACCAACAGGCCGGCGTGGTCAAAGCCTATGCGGGTTCAGAACAGGCCAACCTGGGTGAAGACTTAAAAGACCTACGCCTGAAGCTACACAGCGCCATCAAGAAAATTGATGACGACTATGGTCGCCGCCAGCAGTTCAACACCGCGATTGCGGCCGTGATGTCGTTATTGAATACCTACGACAAGGCCGACACCCGCACCGACATCGGCCAGCGCGTGGCCCAAGAGGTGTTGGAAAACGTGGTGGTCTTGCTGTGGCCCATCGTGCCGCACATTTGTGAAACGCTTTGGGAAACCCTAGGCCGTGACACCCAGCTATGGGATGCGGCCTGGCCGGAAGTGGACGAAACGGCGTTGATCCAAACCGAGTTGACCCTGATGGTGCAGGTCAATGGCAAACTGCGTGGCCAAATCTCGGTGGCCGCCGATGCCAGCAAAGACAGCATCGAAGCCGCGGCCTTGGCCGACGAAGGCGCCCAGAAGTTCATGGAAGGCAAAGCCGCCAAGAAAATCATTGTGGTGCCTGGCCGCTTGGTCAACATCGTGGTGTAACCCCGTTACCCACATGATAAAAGGCCATCCTCAGCGGATGGCCTTTTTTTTACGGTATACTCTTTCCTTATTCTTTCATAAATGACCGCCATGCACACCTTGCCCTCATTCATCTGGCAGCAGCCCGATCACACCGCCCTTTGGTTCAGCGCCAACGGCAGCCACCCGCCACAACAGCTGCACGTGGTGGACGACACCCTCAGCGCCGACCAGGCCTTTGCCTGGGCCACACAAGGCCAGAGCATGCTGTGGACGGGCGACTTTCACAACGCCAAGCAGCTGCTTAGCGCCCTCAATAAGCGCCTGAACAAGCGCAGAAAAAGCAGCAAAATCCCTGAAAATGCCGCCGCAGCCTTTCACAAACACCGCCTGAATCAGTCGCAACGGGCGCAGTTTCTCAACAGCGTGCTGGTGAAGCTAAGCCCCCAGGGCGTGCTGGACCTACGCCGGGCACCAGACGTCAAAGACGCCTGCGAAGCCGCGTTTGGCCTGCATGACCT
>JAGNPU010000198.1 GCA_017989485.1 Neisseriaceae bacterium | reverse complement strand
GGTCACCACCGTATTCACCCCCCAGGCCAGCAGCTGTTGCGCCCGGGCCACGTCGTTCACCGTCCAGGCCAATACCTTAAACCCTGCGGCCTGTATGTCCTTCACCCGCTCTGGCGTTAAGCTTGCCTCAGGGGCGTGTAGCGACACGCAGGCCAGGCTGTGCAACACCGCCAACACGTCTTCAGACCAAGCCTCTATCAATAAGCCCCGCGGCACTTCTGGCGCGACCTCTTGCGCCGCACTCAACGCCAATACCGAGAATGACGACAGCACCGGCAAAGGCTGGCCGAGAAAAGCCGGCGTATGCCACCGCGCGCCCACCTTTTTGGCAATGACTTGGCCCGTCACCCGTTCTAAGCCCACGCAGGGCTTAAGCTCCATATTCATCTGCAGCTGATGTTGGCGACAAAAGGCCACCACCGCATCTAGGCTAGGGATGGGTTCGCCGGCAAAGCGTTCGGCAAACCAGCTGCCGGCGTCCAGCGTTTTTAACGCCGCCCACGGCTGTTGCTTGGCCCAGCCCGCCACCGTCGTCGTGCGCATTAAGTCATCGTCGTGCAGCAAAAAAGGCACGTCGTCGCGCGACAGCTTGACGTCAAACTCCACCGCGTCAAAACCATAATCCACCGCCGCCTGCATCCCTGCCAGCGTGTTCTCTGGCGCCAAACAGCCACCACCGCGATGGGCCACCAACTTAGGAAACGTCCAAGCACTCATGTCACACTCCTTGATGTGCCCCCTTAGGGGCAAGACGATGGCCAAAGCTAAGAATGGGCCAACCTTGCTGTTGGGCCACCTTATTCAAGCGCTCGTCCGGATTGACCACTATGGGGTGGTTCACCTGTTGCAATAAGGGTAAATCATTGTGCGAATCACTGTAAAAATACACTTCGTCAAAGTCTTTTAACGACTGTCCTCTTTGCGCCAGCCATGCCTTTAACCGCTTAACCTTACCCATGCTGAAGCTGGGCTCGCCCACATAACGTCCAGTGTAATAGCCCTGTGCGTTTTGCTCGGCGTCCACGCCGATTAAATGGTCTATGCCGAAATGCTGCACGATGGGCCAGGCCAAAAAGGTGTTGGTGGCCGTAATCACCATCACCTCATCTTGCGCCCGTTGGTGTAGGGCCACCAGCGACAAGGCCGTCGGACAAATCATCGGCAGAATCTCCGACGTCATATAGGCCTCATGTAAATCGGTTAAGGTTTCGGGACTAAACGCCGCCAGCGTGGCCAGCTGATACGCCAGATACTCCGGCATATTCAATCGGCCCTGCTGGTAATCCTGATAGTACGCCAACCGTTTTTGATAATGTTCTGGCCCATACAACCCCTGTTCGACCAAAAAACGGGCCCAGGCCATGTCGCAATCGCCCAATAATAAGGTGTTGTCCAAATCAAATATCGCTAAGTTCATGGTATCCCTTTTACATGACAAAAAGTTTCATCGCCCATAGTGTAATTTGTCTAGTTGACAGGTTGATGACAGCCGCGCAAATGTCGTCGCGCACTGACAAATAAAGACCTATGAACTCAACCAGTTAAAAAAGTTTTATCGCCCTGATGCGGATCTTATCCCACAACGCCGTGGTCTTTGTTAAACTAAACTGCGTGTAAGGGGTCAGACTCATGGCCTTATGTTGCCTTGCTTGCCCGTTCAACCTTAAAAGAGACGAAACACAGCCCATGAAAAAACTGCTTTTATCCGCCTGCATGATTGCTTTTTTAACCAGCTGCGCGGTCAAACAACCGACCTCGCCCATCACGCCGCCTAAAAGCAGCACCCTGCCCCCACCGCCGCAAGCCCAACAGCTGCCCCCGGCCGTGACCGATCCGAGAACCTCGGTGAAATACGTGCCCGCGGCCCACGCGCAGTTGCCCGACTGGGCACAGCAAAATTTCAGCAAGAGCCTAGAGTCTTTTAAACGCAGCTGTGACAGCCTGAAAAATCAGCCCAACTGGGCCTATACCTGCCAAACCGCCAACGGCATCGACCCGAATAACCAAGGCCTGATCAAACAGTTTTTTGAACAGTATTTCGTGGCGTGGCAGGTCATCGACAAAGAGCAGGACAAGGGCACCGTCACCGGCTATTACGAGCCCGTGTTACACGGTGCCGTCAACCCGTCAATGACGGCCAAGTTCCCCATTTATGGCGTGCCTAACGACATGGTGACGGTAGACCTACCGGCTTCGGCCCGTACCCAAGGCGTCGTGAGCGTCCGCAAAACCAGCAACAACCGCGGCCAAATCGTCGCCGGCGGCGAGTATCAGGCCAATCTGGCCGAGTTCCCGATCACCGAGCGCTCCAAAAGCCTCAAAGGCCGTTTCGAGGGCAACCGCTTCGTGCCTTATTACACCCGCGGCCAAATCAACACTGGCATTTTGAACAACCGTGCCCCTATTTTGGGCTACGCCAACGATGCGGTAGAGCTGTTTTTCTTACAGGTTCAGGGCTCTGGCCGACTACAAACCCCAGACGGCAAGTTTGTCCGCCTCAGCTTTGCCGACAAAAACGAACACCCGTATAAATCCATCGGGCGCTACTTGGCCGACAAAGGCGAACTGCCTTTGGCCCAAACCTCGATGCAGGGCATTAAGGCCTGGGTACAGAAAAACCCTGCTCGCCTGAACGAAGTGTTAAGCCACAATCCGAGCTTTGTGTTCTTTAGGGTCTTGCCCAATGCCGGCAACGCTGGCCCCATTGGCGCCTTAGGCGTGCCGCTGACCGACGAGTATTCGGGTGCCGTCGATCGCCACCACATCGAGCTGGGCGCGCCGATCTTTTTATCGACCACCTATCCCGTCAGCTATCAGCCTTTAAACCGCCTCATCATGGCGCAGGACACTGGCTCGGCCATTTTGGGGGGCATCCGCGTCGACTTCTTCTGGGGCTACGGCGACAAGGCCGGAGAAGTGGCGGGTAAAATGAAGCAGCAAGGCCAGGTATGGCAGCTGTTGCCACACGGCACGCTGCCGAAATATAGACCTTAATAGACCTTAAAGGTTTAACAAAACAAAGCCTTGCTTAACCCCCTTAAGCAAGGCTTATTGACGTCTATATGATGGGTATATAGGCCGCTAGAAACCAAGTTAAGACACACTATTTAATCTACTTCAACGCCTCAATAGCGCCTTTTCCCCAGTACTTTGAAACCAGCCGTGAGGGTTTGGGCGCACTTTTTGCCTTAATCGTGCTTTTCTCTGCCTGTTATCACGTCTCAGTCTCTTTGGTGCCCACAACCTTGACTTAAAAACGATGCCTTATCGCGCCTTATTCTGGCAAAAATAGTGGCTTTCGCTCCCCATAACCGTATTTTATTCAGAATAAAGCACTAATCTCTTTTTTAGACATTTCGTCTTGATTATTTGGACATGACTCCCTACTATTTCGCCCTTCAACCCACAATCACAATAATGACGTTGACGTTTTGTCTCTTTTGGCTAATAAAGGAATGTAATATGTCGCAGAAACCTGTTCCAACCCCACCGACTGCCGGGATTAGTAAAAATTTATTTAATCGTTTTTTAGATACTGTTGAATGGCTTGGCAACCTACTGCCCCACCCAGTGACCTTATTTGCGCTGTTTTGCCTCGTCATCATTGCCGCTTCGGGCGTGGCCGGCTATTTTGGCGTTTCCGTCGTCGATCCCCGCCCTGAGGGGGCTTCCGGCCGTGCTGCTGATGGTATGATACATGTGGTTAGCCTGGTTAATGCTGAAGGCCTACAGCGTATTTTGACCGAAATGGTCAAAAATTTCACCGGCTTCGCGCCTTTGGGCACCGTTTTGGTGGCTCTTTTAGGCGTTTCTTTAGCGGAACACTCAGGCCTATTGTCTGCCGCCATGCGCAATTTAGTCATGGGTGCATCCAAGCGTATGGTCACCATTGTGGTGGTTTTCGCCGGCATTATGTCCAATACCGCCGCGGAGCTAGGCTATGTGATGTTGATTCCACTAGCCGCCATGCTGTTTTATTCTTTAGGACGTCACCCACTTGCCGGCCTCGCTGCAGCCTTTGCCGGTGTTTCTGGTGGGTACAGCGCCAACCTATTATTGGGCACGGTCGACCCATTACTGTCCGGCATTACCGAAACCTCAGCACGAATGCTCGATCCTAGCTATGTGGTTGGTCCAGAGGTCAATTGGTATTTTATGGCCGCCTCTACCTTTTTAATCACCGCTCTAGGTGCCTTCGTCACCGAAAAAATTGTCGAGCCTAAGTTGGGCGCATACAACAGCAGTGAGGCCAGCGAAGTGCTGAACACCAATATGGACAAGCTCACCCCACTTGAAAAGCGGGGGCTGCGTCATGCGGGCCTGGCCGCATTAGTCATTGTTGGCCTATTGGCCCTCACCATCGTGCCGGAAAACGGCATTTTACGTCATCCAGAAACCGGCACCATTACCGGCTCACCGTTTCTAAAAGGCATTGTGGTACTTATTTTTGTGTTTTTTGCCGTGCCGGGTTATGTCTATGGTCGTACCGTTTGCACCATGAAAAAAGACACCGA
>JAGNPU010000197.1 GCA_017989485.1 Neisseriaceae bacterium | reverse complement strand
ATATATATCTAATGTTATGTATTGGCAAAGATTGTTTTGTATAGATATATTTATTATTGTTTACTTGAGTAATATAGATATAAATCAGATAAAAAAACAACCTTTATTTTGCTGTGCGGTTTGCCCAGATACAAAAAAACCCTCTTTGGCGTTAGCCTGTTAAAGAGGGTTTTTGTGCTTGGGGTTTATTTTAGGCCTAGGGGCGCCTGCTTGTGGGGAAAGAAAGCCTGTTGATAGAGCAGCCAATTCACCCAGAACAAGAAAAACATAAATGGCGTTTCAAATAATTCTTCAATGAGGTCGCGGCGATCTGGGTCTATGCCCGCCGGCAAGAGGCTAAATAGCCGTTCACTTTCAATCACCTGAGCCGCGATGAATAATAAAGTGGTGGCCAAACACAGCCATACCGGCCAGCGAAACTTAAGCCATAAGGCCTTCATTTGCCTGCGCGTGTCTCGGCGGCACAATAAATATATCGGCAGACCCACCAGAATGAGGGCGAGTGGCTGGAAATACAGCCGTGGGACATCGTCAGGGAAGTAATCACGGCCCCAAGCCATGCTCCTGCCCAATAACAGCCACCAGATGGCGGCAAGCCATAGAGAAATGGCTTGGTTCTCGTTTAACACCTGGCACTTTTTGTGTATTTTGTAAGCATAAATGCCGCAAAATAACAGCCATAAGGCCTGAATTTGTTCAATGACGGTGACGGTGATGCCATGGTTTAAAGGCAGTACATAACCTAATAGGACACAGCCTATGCTGCTGAAGACTGCCACAAGCGTCATGGTTGTCCATTGCCAATCAAAATGCATAAATATTTGCTCTGGGAATGAGTGGGTTGGTGAGTCTAAAGCTGCGTGTACCGCAGCAGGTAATAACCGACGTGACCAAACGGGTATTATAAACCTTGTAGTTAATAAGTGTTTAACTTTATCTGCTTTGATACGGGAAAGCGAGCAAGGTGTCATGCTAAGTGTTGGGCGCACCCGGCAAGCCAGGCACATGAGGAGGCTTGCTTGCTGGGTGTGTGGGAGGGGCTTATTTTGGGTGTTTTGCAGGCATGAGGACGGCGTGGCGGCCCTGGCTGGCTTTAGGGTTTATGGTAAAATCATTTTTTAAGGGTTGTCTTTTGTATAACTCTTTGTTAAATTTGATGGTTTTTGTTATGTGTGCTATGATGGCGACTGGAATGAATCTATTTGTACGATTTTAAGTTCATGTATGCGTTTATAAAGCTGGCTGCTGCTGTGTGGGCAGGCCAGAATAACACGACGACAGCCGATCACCCCTGAGTGTGCTGTTTATTAAGGAAAAAAATGAAAACAACTTATGTCATCCAAGGGTATAGCAAATTTCAACACCGTAAAACCACCAGTCTGGTGGCCAATCCACCGATTCAATGTTTGAGTAAAGAGCAGGCAATCAGCCATTTAAGCATCTTGGCCAAGCAGTATACGGGTGCGATTGCGGCCTCCCAAGAATACAATAGCAAAAATGGTGAGCTGGGCGCACTGTCTATTTTTGCGCGCTTTGGCGAAGTGCCAGAGTTGATTTAGTTCGACCGATGCAAAAAAACACCGACGATGGATCGTCGGTGTTTTTTTGCATGCTGGGTTCGCGCATATGAAAAGGGCTTAGATCGTGATCTAAGCCCTTAAGTATTCTTGGTGGAGGTAAACGGGATCGAACCGATGACCTCTTGCATGCCATGCAAGCGCTCTACCAACTGAGCTATACCCCCTAAGAGAAAGGCGATTATATAGGCTTCAAATTGATAATGCAAGCCTTTGCCCTAGGGCAATTGGGCCTTTTTAGATAATTCATTGGTTTTATTGTCAAAAGAGTTTTTTAATGACCATGGGTTTGGGCTGTGGCCCAGAGGTGATATGGCTTGGGGGCAGTAGACATGGGGTGAAACCGTTTGTTTTGCGCTTAAAAAAGTGGCACACTGGAGGTGTATCCGGTAATGCCTAAAAAGGTAGATGACCATGCAGACACAGACCGAGCTCTTTGCGATTCCCAGCCCCTGTCGGCGCATATGCGAAACCGACAGCAGGGGCTATTGTCGAGGCTGCTTGCGTTCGCGCGATGAGCGCTTCAACTGGTTGGCGTTTGACGATGGCCAAAAGCGAGAAGTGTTGCGGCTGTGTCAGCAACGGCGGCTGCGGCTGCTGCAGGCAATCAAGGCCGCGGCCGTGAGCGATGGGGCCGCCGTGACGCCTCAGCTGTCGCTGTTTGCTGAGACCGAAGGGGGCGAGGGGGGAAGTTGAATCGGCGCGCCTAAGTGGCGTGGCTGCGTGCCTAGCCAAACGTCTAGTAACACCTTTACCCTAGCCAGTGTTTCGCGCACGGCGTTGCGTAGGGCAAAGGTTTTGAGCCGTACGTCGGCGGCGTTGTAGCCGTAGGCATTGAGGCCGTGTTGGGTGGCAATAAACACCGCCCGCTCATTGTGAAACCGTTGCGAGATGATGATGAAGTCTTTTTGACCGAAAATTTTGTCCATGCGCACCACCGAATCCAGCGTGCGTAACCCGGCAAAGTCCAGAACTATGTGCTGCTCTGGTACGCCTAGGGTCATTAAGGCCTGCTGCATTGCTTCTGGTTCATTGTAGTCGTCACGCCGATTGTCGCCGCTGACCACTAGGTAGGCCACGCGTTTGGCGTGATAAAGCTGGGCGGCGGCGGCCATGCGGTAAGTGAAGTAAAGGTTGGGACGGCCATTGCGCAGATAGGGGCTGGTGCCCAAAACCAGGCCGGCATGCTGGCTCGGTATGGCGCTGGCGTGGTCGTAGAGGCGCTCTTGGGTGCTGCGGCTGACGTAGCCATCCACCACCCACAGGAGGCCGAGCATGACCAAAAGCAGTACCAAGGCCACGAAAGCCCATTTTTTAAGGGTCATGTACGTCTTTCTAGGGTAGGGTAGGCGCAGATTATACCGTGTTTGGCATGGAAACGACATATCGTCGCGATTGTCGTGAATTTGTTTTTGAGTGCCGTCCTTCGTTAAGGGTTTATTTTGAAAAAAGGTTAATTAATGGTATGATGCCTGTCGCTTTAAATAAAGCCTTCAACCACGCTCCCATCGTCTAGTGGCCAAGGACACCGCTCTTTCTAGGCGGCAACCGGGGTTCGAATCCCTGTGGGAGTGCCACTGATTCAATCAGCAGCACATTAAATAAATCGTATCAACTGTGTTCGCCCTGTTCATCAGGGCTATATTTTTGCCTGCCGTGCTTGGTTTTTGTCTTGTTGAACCAAGCGCCAGCAAGGTACCGAGAGTACGCTACGGCACTTAATGACTTTTGCCAACCCAGCCCAATACCTGATGGCTGTGATGGGAGATGCTCTGGTGTGACGAAGCGGCGGTTTGGCAAACGTGTCGCGACAGCCTCATTGGCTAATTATTGATTAAAATCCATTATGGTTTTATTTAATGATATTGGGTATTGGTTAGTTGTCACTAAACCTGTATACTCTATGCTATTTAACTATGATAAAAAGGTAGTTTATATGGGTAAAGTGATCGCCTATGGCGCCTTGGGTGCGGCCATGTTGCTGGGCCTGAGTGCCTGTGCCAGCTTGGGTGGGCAGTATGAAGCGAAGGCGTATACCGCCAAGGGTAAGCCATTGTTGGGCAACCTCAGCGCCACGGCCAGTGGGCGTGGCGTGGGTGAGGCAAAACAAAGCCTGTGCGCCATGGTCGTGGGCAAGAAGGCCATTATTCGCGTTTACAATAAGGACACGGGCCAAGAGTTGCTTAGCGAGAGCCCTTATGCCTGTCCTCGTTGAGGCTTGATGAACGGCCAAAAAAACGCCCTGACCGCTAGGTCAGGGCGTTTTTGCGTGGGCGCCTTGGAAGGGGGATTAGTCCTGAGGCCGTTTGGCATGGAATATTTTTTTATTGGTGAGCCGCAGAAATTGGCTGGTCATGGTGCCGGCCGTCATCGCGCCGCTGACATTGAGGGCGGTGCGGCCCATGTCGATGAGGGGCTCAACCGAAATCAATAGGGCGACTAAGGTCACCGGCAGGCCCATGGCAGGCAGGACGATGAGGGCGGCAAAGGTGGCGCCGCCACCGACGCCGGCCACACCGGCCGAGCTGACGGTGACCACGGCGACTAGGGTGGCAATCCACCATGGGTCGAGCGGGTTAATCCCGACGGTGGGGGCCACCATGACGGCCAGCATGGCAGGATACAGCCCGGCACAGCCATTTTGGCCGATGGTGGCGCCAAATGAGGCGGCAAAGCTGGCGATGGATTCGGGCACGCCGATGCGCTGAGTTTGCGCCTCTATGCTGAGCGGGATGCTGGCGGCGCTAGAGCGGCTGGTGAAGGCAAACGTCAGTACGGGCCAGGCTTTTTTAAAAAAGCTCAGGGGGTTAATGCCGGTAAACGACAGCAATAGGCCGTGTACGCCAAACATGATGGCCAGGCCAACATAGGAGGCCAACACAAAGCCGCCAAGTTGGAGGATGTCTTGAAGGTTAGAGTCTGCGACCACTTTGGTCATTAAGGCCATGACGCCA
>JAGNPU010000196.1 GCA_017989485.1 Neisseriaceae bacterium | reverse complement strand
GCCAGCGCAGGCAAGAGTGGCGGTCTCCTATAGAAACTGGTCGACCACCACAAGCGTTTGCCTGCTTCATCTGACCCGCTAGAACCTGACTCGGCGGCTTAAAGGGGAGGTACTTCACAGAAACTTGAAGAGGGTAAGCTGATTCAGGTAGCCCTGATCATCAATCGTTTTATTCCCTGCGCCGGGCAGGCGCGACCTTAGCGTCCAAATAAACCATGGTTTGATGATGGCCAACATATGGTAGCGTGGGCCGTGATCCACGGGATTTTGGTTTTTTGCGGTGGGGCCGCCGCATCATCGCTGTATTTAAACCATGGCTGGCTTAGCCCATAATGCCCGCCCTAACCTTAATCAAAACGCAAAAAAACCACTCGTTTGAGTGGTTTTTTGACAGCGGGTGTGCTGGCTGCATCGCCCCAAATGAGGGGTGATTAATTGGGTTCAAACGAGTCGGCCTCGGCCACGATGAGCTGGTTGATGGTCTCTAAGGTTTCCAAGCTGTCGTTCAGCAAACCCGTGCTCTGCGCCAGAGTCAGGTGGGCCTGTAAATAGGTATAGCGTGCGTCTGCCAGCTGTTGGATGGCGTCGGAATAAGCCTGTTCGGCCTGAATCAGGTCAAGGTTGCTGCGCACGCCCACGCTTTTGCCGAGGGTGGTGGCGTCTAGCTTGGCCTTGGCCGATTTGGCCAGGTTTTCCTGAGCCAGCAGCTGGGCCTGGCCGTTGGTGACGTTTAAGAAGTTTTGCCGTACCTCTTCGGTGAGGTTGCGGGTGGCAAGCTCTAGTTCGGCCTTGGCCTGCAGTTCTTTGGCCTTGGCTTCACGTACCTGGCTATTGATGGCACCGCCGCTGAATAATGGCATGCTGAGCTTGATGCCGACGGCGCTGCCGCGGGTCGTGCTTTTGTCATTGCCCGAAATGCGGTTTTGATTGTCTTGGTAATCACCGTTTAAGGTGGCCACCGGCATCCGCCCGCTTTGGCTAATGCCCAGGTTTTTGGTGGCGGTTTGTACCGCCAATGCCTTGATTTTGAGCTGGTTGCTGTGGTTGATGGCGGTGTCTAACCAGGTTTCAAACGGCAGCTGGTTGGTGACCAAGGCCACGCGGCTGCCGTCAATTTTTTGTATGGTGTTGGCCGGCAGCCCGGTCAGTTGGGTAATGCGCGCCTGCGCCATTTTTAACGTTGTTTTGGCGGCAATTTCTTGGGCGGCGGCGGCGTCGAAGCCCGCTTGCGCTTCATAGGTGTCGACGATGGTGGCCGAGCCCACCTCAAACATCACCTTGGCCTGTTCTAGCTGCTTGGCGTAGGCCTGCTTAGCGGCTAGGGTGGCACGCAATTGGTCTTGTGCCAACAGCACGTTGAAATAGGCTTTGCTGACGTTAAGTAATAGATTCTGTGACTCTAGATTAAATTCTTCGTTGGCAATGTCGGTATTGATTTGGCCCTGTTGGTAGCGATGCCACTTTTCCATGTCAAATAGGGGCTGGCTGACCTGAACGCCCCAGCCCTGCGTGCGGCTGTTTTGGCGCAGCGGCTCGCGATTAAAATCTTTGCTGGTTTGGGCGTTGACGCTGACCTGAGGCAATAGGCCGGCACGGCCCTGAATAGACTGTTCTTGACCCGCATCACGGGCATAGGCCGCAGCGGCATAGCCGGCGTCATGGCTTTGTGCCGCCTGCCAGGCTTCGATGAGGTCGAAAGCGTGTGCGGCGGGGGTGGCCAAGCTCAGTAGGGCAATGCTGGTCAAGGTGAACAGCGGTTGTGTGGGCGCGCCCAGTTTCATAAAAAGCTGCATCATGTGAAGGGTAAAATCCTTGTGTATTCGCTGTGTTTCGATCGAAAAACAATGGTTTGGTTCATTCCGGCGGCTATTTGTTTTTCAGCCAGTCAAAGCGGCTGTGCCAGATATTTGGGGCTAATTTAATCAGCACGGCCATGGCCGCGATATTCATTAAGGCCACCAGTAAGTACAGGCCGGAGATCTGATGGAAAAACATCAGAAAGACCATGCTTAACAGGGCGGAAATCACCATGAATAGGCCGTTGACGATGTTGTTGGCGGCCACGGCATGGCCGCGAAATGCTTCCGAACTGGCGGTTTGTAACCAAGTATATAGCGGTACGGAGAAAAAACCACCAAAAAATCCTAGGCCAAAAATACACACCAGAATAAACGGCGTTTTGAGCTGTTGTAAAAACTGCCCCAGGGTGAGTAATTCCCCCTCATGAAAGCCAAAGGTCAGCAGGGCCAATGCGGTGCCAAAAAGGCTCATGCCGACGGCGCCAAACAGCACCAGGCCTAGCTGCAAAGTATTGCGGCTGAGTTTGGCACAGACTAAGGAGCCAGCGCCAATGCCGATAGAGAACAAGGCCAACATCAGGCTGAAGACGTGGTCGTCGCCGCCTAGGTGTAGACGAGTGTACGTTGGCAGCTGGGTGGTGTAGGTCGCGCCGAGCAGCCAGAACCATGAGATGCCGACGATGGCGGCGCGGACCTGAGGTTGCTTATAGGCTGCCTTGAGCAAAACGTGGGTGCTTTTGATGATGTTGACGTCGATGCGGGCACTGGGGTCGGTGGCTTTGACCGCGGGCATCCACAGGCTGGTGACCAAGCCTAAGATGGCGAAGATGAACAGCAGGCTGAGCATCGGGGTTAAGTCGGTATTGACCATGCTGCTGCCCAGCATTTGGCCCATTAAAATGGCCAGAAAGGTGCCCAGCTCGATGAGGCCGTTGCCAGAAAGCAGCTCTTGCTCTTTTAAATAATCGGGCAGGATGGCGTATTTAATCGGGCCAAAAAACGTCGAATGGGTGCCCATTAAGAACAAGGCGGTCAGGAGGATGTACACGTCGTGATACATAAAGCCGACGGCGGCAAACAGCATGATGAGGCACTCGACCAGCTTGACGTATTTGGCGATGGTGGCCTTATTGTATTTGGTGCACAGCTGCCCGGCTAAGGCCGAGAATAAAAAATAGGGCAGAATAAAGGTCAGGGCGCCAATGTTGAGTAACTGTTCGGCAGGCAGGGTGCCTGAGCCTAATGCGTAATAGGTAATGAGGACGAAGACGGCCGTTTTTAAAAGGTTGTCGTTCATGGCCCCCAAAAACTGGGTCACAAACAGCGGCAAAAAGCGGCGCTTTAACGCAAAAGGAAACAGTTTGGACATGGCACGCCTTGTGAGGAAGGATTAGTCTGGTGGATTATGGTCGGGCGCTTGTGACGGCTTCTTAGGCGTCTGCTGCTTGGGCTTGTCGTCATCGTCCATGAGGATGCGATGGCCGGGGCCTTCTAAGTCATCAAACTGCCCCGATTTGGCCGACCACCAGAAAAAAGCCCCGATGAGGAAGGCCAGTAAAATGCTTAAAGGGATGAGTAAATATAAACTTTCCATTATAAGATTCCTACTAGGTCGACCAGCTGATATTGGTGGCTGCCCAAGAACAGCCATTCGTCTTTGAGGTGGCCGATGCAGACGTCGTCAGTCGTCAGAATGTCTGCCCGTGCCTGTCCTGGGCTAAATCGCCAGTACAGAGATGAGCGCGCGGCCGTTTCGACTAGGGTTTGGTATTCAGCCAGATGGCTGTCCTCAGGGCTACTGCTTTGGGCGCGAAACAGGCACAGTCCCGTGGTGGCGTCGTCATCGTCGGCGGCCATCACCAGAAAACCTAAATGTTGTCCCTTGGGGGTTTGGAGTGCGTAATTCATATGCCAGATAGTCTAACACTCTTTTTTAAGCCTGAGTTCTGTTTGGGCAGAAAGGCCTGAAAAAGAGTGTGTTAAAAATACTAGGGGCATCAACCCGGTTCTTGGTTAAGAGCCCAGTAGTTTGCCGCCGCTTTTTTTCTTTTGACCCGTGCCTGCGGTCTGTGCCCCCTGTTTGCCTGCCTTGGCCGGAATTAACGCCAAAGATTGACCCACGCGGATGGTGTTGTCACTCAGCTTATTGGCCTGGCGTAAGTCGTCTAGGCTGATGTTGTTACGCTGGGCAATCGAGTACAAGGTGTCGCCCGCTTGGACGGTGTAGAACAGGTCTTTGGCGCGGGGGGCAGGTGCCGAAGCCGATGTTTTGGCCGGTGCTGGCTTGGTCACGGGCGCCGTGTAGCTGACCTTAACCGTGTCGGCGGCGCGCGCCGGGTTGCTGGCCAGCTTCACGCCATTGCCAAGGTTGTCGTTGGTGTTGCGGGGGGCCGCGGCAACGCGAATCGGTGCTGCTGGGCGCGGTGCGGCAGCAGGGCTAATGCGCACCGACGTGTTGTTTAGGGCGACAGTGGCCGTCTCGTCAACGCTGTGGCGCGCCTGAGCCAGTTGGAGGGTGGCCAGCAGGGGGTCTTCGTCGTGAGCGCTGACGGCCTCAGGCAGGCCGCCTATGGGCATGGCCACCGCAGGGGCGCTGGCCAGCTGTCGATTGTGTTCTGGCGCTGCGGCCGCAGCCTCAGGCAGGCCACCTATGGGCATGGCCACAGAGGGTGCGGTGGTCACGCTGCTGGGGGCCGGTGAGATGGCCCATTCGTCTGAAGGCATGGGCGCTGCCTTGGCCTGAGGGGCGCGGGCGACCTGA
>JAGNPU010000195.1 GCA_017989485.1 Neisseriaceae bacterium | reverse complement strand
CCTGCTGTTTGATTTAAACCTTACCTTACAGCAAAACTTTTTCAGCTTTGCGATTCCGGCCTTTTTGGCGGCGCTCTTCATGAGCCTGGTGAGCAATCGTAAAACGGCTTCTTAAGCCGCGGTGTCTCTTAATCCATCAAACCCGACCTGGCGTCGGGTTTTTTTGGGGGTGGGTGCATGGCCTAGCGGTCCATGAGGGTGGGCAAGAACATGCCGGCCAGCACCATGACCAGCCCCACCAGGCGCCAGAGGGTGACGGGCTTCACGTTGAGGCCCATTAGGCCAAAATGGTCTAGCAACATGGCGGCGATGAGCTGGCCGGCCATGACCGCCATCATAAAGCTCAAAACGCCTAGTTTTGGGGTCAGGATGAGGGCCACCGAGATGTAAATCACCCCGGCCACGCCGCCAAGCCAGGCCCAGCTGGGGATTTGGCTGAGGGTGGCAAAAGAGGGCAGGCTGACCTTAAGGGCCAGCAGGGCGATCACGGTTAAGATCAGGCTGACGGTAAGGGAGAAGAAGGTGGCCATCAGCGGGTGGCCGACCATGCGGCCTAGGGTGGCGTTGCTGGCGGCCTGAAAGGGCACGACGGCGCCGGCAAACATGGCCAGGCCAATGAGTAAGAGGGTCATCCAAGCGTAAGAAGGGTGGGTCATATTAGGCGCCAATCGGGATCAGTGGGTTTCGGTAGGCTTAAGATAACGTATACTGAATACTAATTGAAATCGATAATAAGCATGAGGGGTATTCGTCAGATGAATAACTTGGCTAAGTTGGACCTGAATTTACTGCGGGTATTGCATGCCCTCTTGACCGAGCAACACGTGTCGCGCGCGGCCGAGCGGCTACACCGCAGCCAGCCTGCGATCAGCCACGCCTTGGCCCAATTGCGCGATGTGTTTGACGATCCTTTACTGCTGCGTGAAGGCAATCGGCTCCAGCTGACGCCTCGGGCCAAAGCCCTGTTGCCGGCCCTAGAGGCGGCGCTGTGGCAGCTAGACGAATTGATGAGCCCTGAGGCATTTAGCCCCTGTCACGTGCAGCGGGATTTTTGGTTAAGCCTGTCGGATTTTGGTGGCCATTTGATCTTGCCCGAGCTGATGGCTCGCCTGCGCGAAGACGCGCCGGGCATCAACATCCACGTCCAGCAAAGCAGCAGCCGTCAGGCCATGCAAAACCAGCTGTTGGCCGGCGAAGTCGATCTGGCCTTGGGCGTGTTTCCCAGCCTGCCCGAGCCACTGCAGGCGACGGTATTGTTTCAAGATGGGTTTGTGTGCGTGGCCGATGCCGCCCGCCTGCCCTTGGGCGGCCTGAGCCTAGACGCGTGGCTGGCGCGGCCGCATGTGTCGGTGGTGATGCGGCACAGCGAACAGGACGAGTTAGAGCACGCCTTGGCGGTGGCGGGACGACAGCGCCACGTCCAGCTAAGCTTGCCCTATTGGGGCTTGGCCACGGAGGTGCTGGCCGGCACCGACTTGGTGCTGACGGTATTGGCCAAAACCTTGAGCATGATGCCGCCTAAGCCGGGTTTGCGGGTGTTCACACCGCCCTTGGCAATCCCTGAATTGACGTTTTCACTGGCCTGGCACCCCCGTCGCCATTTAGACCCGGCCCAGCGCTGGCTGCGGGCCCTGATTGTGGCCATCGCCCAAAACAAAACGCCCCCAGCGGTGGCTGAGGGCGTGGTGGGCATGGATTAAGAGTGTTCAATCCAGTTTAAGAGGCCGTGGAACACTAAGTTGTCGACCACCTTGGGCATGACCGGCAGGGGGTAGTAGGCGTGCACGTGTTCGAGCACGCGGCTGGCGCTGCCGCCGGTGATGATGATGTCAACGGGATGGTCTGCCCCTTCTCTGGCCTTCAGGCGCTGGTAGGCGCCGAGGATAGAGCCGACGGCCGCATCCATGATGCCGCTGGCCATGGCGTTTGGCGTTGAGGTGGCGAAGGCATACGGACGGCCCAGCTGACGGTTGAGGTTGGCGGTGCGTTTCGACATCGCTTCGCGCATGAGGTTAAAGCCGGGCATGATGCTGCCGCCCAAATAATGGTTGTTGTGGGTCAGCGCATCGATGGTGATGGCGGTGCCGCAGCTGGCGATGATGGCCGAGTTTTGGGTGAACACGCGCGAGCCCAGAATATTGAACCAGCGGTCGGAGCCATGCTCCTGCGGGTTTTGGTAATGGTTGTAGATCCCCATGGCGTGGCGTTGGCTGGGCAGCCATTTGACCGGAAACGGAATCAGCGCTTCTACCTGTTCGCGCTTGTGGGTGCCACACACGGCACAGCCAATGACTTCATGGACGTCTGGGTGGGCCGCCATAAAGGTGCTTAAGGCGGCCAGGTCGCGATAGGGGGCATGGTCGTGATGGGTAAACTTGCCTTTTTCGACGATGGTCCACTTTAACTGGCTGTTGCCCGCGTCCAGCAGCAGCAGCTTACGCTGTGGGCGTCTTAGGCTGACCTCGCCGCTGTGGATGCGCTCGAGGCCGTGAGGCGTTTGCAACAGCAAGGCGCCGTCTTCGGCAATGCCTTGCACCACGCCTTGGTGGATCAGCACTTGGTTGGCCCACAGTTCGACCTCTTTGTTTTGGTCGCGGTGGGCCAGCATGTATTCGGGCATCAGGTGTTGCGCCCCCTGTGCCGTGAAGGCCTGCAAAATAGTGGCCAGTTCATTGAGGAAGAGGGACACCACCTGGCTGGGGTCGATAGAGGGTTGGACGTCCCATAGGCCTAGGGTTTTTTGCTGCGGCAAATAAGGCGCGATCAGGTTTAAGCCCACGCCAATCACCACAATGCTGCCCTGTTCGGTTGGCATGCTTTCCACCAAAATGCCGCCCATTTTGGCCTCGCCCGCCATCACGTCGTTAGGCCATTTGATTTGGCAGGGCACGTGGAGCTTGGTCAAAACCCGGTGGCAGGCCAGCGCGACCAATAGCGGCACGTGGCTTAGCTGGGCTTGCTTTTGGTCAAAGGCCCAGGCCAGGCTAATGGGCAGGCAGCCGCCGATGGCGCTGTACCAGCTGCGGCCCTGGCGGCCACGGCCTTGGGTTTGTTGGTTGGTGACCAACACGTGGCCGTGGACGGCGTGGCCGATGTCTTTGGCGCGCTGAAACAAGAGGGTGTTGGTCGACGTGCATTCATCCAAGACCTGTAAGGACAGCGCTGGGTGTACGTCGGTTTGTGCAAACAGGTCTTCAGACAAGACCGTCATCGGCCGCGTCAGTTGGATGACCTGATTTAAATGGGTGTAGGGAATGGCCAACTCTTGTTGGGCGCGCACCAAATAGGCCTGTAAGGTGTCTGCATCGACGGCCAGCTGGGCCAATAGGTCGGCTTCAGCGTGCGGTTTGCCGTCGCTGATGAGGCTTAAAAAAGCCCAGAATGTCTGTTTCATGCCTGACCTTCTGCCTGCCGAATCTTGGCCAAGGTTTGGGTGGTCGAGGTTTGGTGTAAAAAGGGAATCGACACCACCTTGCCGCCGCGGGCCCAGGTTTCCTTGGCGCCGACGATGTCCTCAGGCGCCCAGTCGCCGCCTTTAACCAATACCTGCGGCTGGATGAGCTCAATCAAGTCGTAGGGGGTGTCTTCTTCAAACCAGGTCACCACATCCACGCTCTCTAAGCTGGCCATGACCGCCAGGCGGTTGGCCAAGGAGTTGATGGGGCGGTCGTCGCCCTTGCCCTGGCGTTTTACCGAAGCATCGCTGTTCAAGGCCACCACCAATAGGGCGCCTTGGGCTTTGGCCTGGGCCAAATAGGTCACATGGCCACGATGGAGGATGTCGAAGCAGCCGTTGGTAAAAACCACCGGCTGGGCGCGGTCACGAAGACGCTCGACCAGGTCGGTGGGGGCGCAGATTTTTTGCTCAAAGGCAGGCGCGGTAAAAGAAGTCATGTTTGTCGTCGGTGGGCGGTCATCAAGAAAGAGAGACTATAGCATGTTTAAATCGTCAAATTGAAGCTTAAGAGGCTATTCAAATGACGGCTTTATGTTTAGGATGAGTGAAACAGAAAAATAATCAACGCAGATAAAGGAAAAAGCATGGCAGATTTATTGGCGGTAAAAACATTGGGCCAGCAAATTTGGCTGGATCAGCTGTCTCGCTCTTTGATTGAATCAGGCGAGCTGGCGCAAAAAATCACCCAAGGGGTGTGTGGGGTCACGTCTAACCCTGCTATTTTTTATCAGGCTTTTAAAGATGATCCGCGTTATTTGACCGAAATCGCGGCGTTGAAGCAAACCGACTTAAGCCCTAAGGCCCGTTATGAAACCATGGCGATCGCCGACGTTCAGGCCGCCTGCGACGCCTTTGCCGACGTGTTTGCCAGCAGTCAGCGTCATGTGGGCTGGGTGAGCCTAGAGGTGTCGCCAGAGTGGGCGCATGACGTGGCCGGTACCGTGGCCGAAGGCAAGCGCCTGTGGGCCAGCATAGACCGACCCAACGTGTTGATTAAGGTGCCGGCCACCGACGCCGGGATTGCGGCCTTGACCCAGCTGGTGGCGGCGGGCGTGAACGTCAACCTGACGCTGCTGTTCTCTTTGCGGCAGGTGCATAAGGCTTATG
>JAGNPU010000194.1 GCA_017989485.1 Neisseriaceae bacterium | reverse complement strand
GTCACGTTGCCGAGGGTGAAAATCATGTCGACCAACACGTTAATGCCGGCGGTTAAGGCGACAATTTCAATCGGCAGGCCGGCTTGGGCAAACACGATGGACATGCCGATGAGGCCTGCACCAGGCACGCCGGCAGTGCCGACGGCCGCGAGGGTGCCGATCACCACAATGGAAATCAGCTCGGGTACGCCCAAATGGATGCCGATGATTTCAGAGGCAAACACCACGCCCACGCCCAAACGAATGGCGGTGCCGTTCATGTTGACCGTGGCGCCAATGGGTAAGGTCAGCTTGGCAATGCGCTCGCCAATGCCGGCTTTTTCGGCCGCACGGATGGTGAGGGGCAGGGTGCCGAGGCTGCTGCAGGTCACGAAGGCAGTCAACACCGCTTCTTTGATGTCGCTGTAAAACCGAATCACCTTCACGCCCCACAGTTTCAAAATAATCGGGTACACCACAACCATTAACACGATCACGCCCATGTAAGAGGTCAAGACGAACTTGCTTAGGGCAATGACGGTGTCCATGCCTTGGCTGCCAATGGTGGCGGCGGTGATGCCGAACACGCCGATCGGGGCGTATTCCAACACGCCATTGAGGATTTTTAAGGCCACTTCATTGGCGGCCTCGGTAAACGTCATTAAGGTGTTGCCCATGTCGCGCTGGGCAGCATCCTGCGAGTAACGCATGTACAACATGGCCAGACCGACCAGGATGGCCACAAACACCACCGATAAAATATTGCCGTCGGCAAATGATTTAACAATGTTGGTGGGGATCATTTCAATAAGCGTGTTTAAAAAACTGGGGCGATCGGGCACGCTGACGGAAGCATCCACCGGCATAGACAAGCCTGCGCCCGGGTTCATGAATTTGGCAATCACAATGCCAATGCCCACGGCCATGCCGGTGGTCACCAGGTAAATCGGGAAGACTTTGGCACCGATGCGGCCTAGCTCTTTAGGGTCGGAATGATTCACCGCAACAATGAGGGATAAAAAGATAAGGGGGATCACGACCATTTTTAATAGGTTCATGAAAATTTGTCCTAAGGGCGCCAAAAATGCATTGGCGGGACCAAAGGCCAAACCGCAGATCAGGCCTAGGGCAAAACCCACTGAAATTTTGAGCATAAACGACTTGCTCTTGTACCACTGCCATAAAGTTAGCATTGAGTCTTCTCCTGAATGAGTGTGTTGTTATTATTTTATTGTTTTATGATTATTTGAATTGATACTTAAAAGTCATTTGGATGACGATCTTGCATTAAAAAACAAAATACGGCATATTTGCGTTAGTCTGCTTTCCTTGATCCAGATCAATTGCCGCATAGGTTAGGGTAAAATAGGGATTGAGAACAAGCGAGCTTTATTCATGTGTTCATTCCGTTTTGGATTGTTTGATGGCTTGTGATGTCGTAGACTTAAGGCGGTAAAAGAGTAATTAAAACAATATAATCAGTAGCATATAATAATACGTTAGAATAATAACAATGAATTGACGTCATGAGTAAAAGCTTTGTGACGGAGGAGAAACCACATGAGCCGTTTAGGTATATCAAGAAAACAAGTCCCATCTATGGCCGCCTTACAGTGTTTTGAAGCGTCGGCCCGACACCTGAGTTTTACGCAAGCGGCAGAGGAGTTGCACCTGACCCAAAGCGCGGTCAGCAAGCAAGTGGCCCAGCTGGAAACCACGTTGCAAACCAGCCTGTTTCGGCGCGTGCGCAAGCGTTTAAAGCTGTCACCGGCCGGCGCACTATACCTGCCTGAGGTGCGTAAAATTCTGGGGCAGGTGGAAGTGTCTACCCTGTATATGCTGTCGTATGGCAGCGAAACAGAAGTGTTGAGCGTGGCCGCCCACCCAACGTTTGGGGCACGCTGGCTGATTCCAGCCTTGAAGGCATTCTACGACTTATACCCCAATATCCACTTAGACATGCGTGATTACGTGCAGCCGTTTGACCTGGCCAAGGCCGGCATCGACGTGGCTTTTCTGTTTGGCAGCGGTGCCTGGCAGGGGGTGGAGTGTGTCAAATTGTTTGATGAGTGGATGGTGCCGGTGTGCCACCCCGACGTGCTGAAGGGGCGCGTGTTAAACCGGGCCGAAGACTTTAGTGACTACGTCTTGTTACAGTGTCAGTCTCGCCCTGCGTCTTGGTATACCTACTTCGCCAGCCAGTCTGTCGAGGTCAATCGGTGCTATCAGGGGCCGCGTTTTGAAACCTGGTCGGCCTGTATTCGGGCCGCCGAAGCGGGCTATGGCATGGCGCTGGTGCCGCAGTTCTTGGTGGCAGATGAATTGGAGAGCGGCAAGCTGGTGTCTCCTTGGGCCTATGAGTTGCCCAGTAATGGCGCTTATTATCTGGCCTATGAAGAACACGCCGCCGACATGCCGAAAATCAAAAAGCTGGTGGCATGGTTAAAAGACCATTTATTGTTGCAACCCATCCTAGAATCGGAAAAAAAGGAATAATACGAGGCTTTTTTTTCGTTTGAACCTCTTGCTGGATTCTGGTCTGATAGGCACTCATCGCTTTTTAGTGAGTTGATGACCAGAATAAAAGTACTGCGTCAGCCCATAGGCGGCGCGGCACACCAAACACCAAGAGGAGCCACACCATGCACAGCACCCACGTCAGCCCCGCGTTGTCGATTGTTCACCCCATCATGTTGTCCCACGGCTTGAATGCCACCGTATGGGATCAGTCCGGTAAGTCATACATCGATTTTATTGGCGGCATTGGGGTGTTGAACCTGGGCCATTGCCATCCTAAAATTGTGGCGGCCATTACCGAGCAGGCGCAAAAGCTGACCCATTACGCGTTTAACGCCGTGCCTCACCAGCCTTATGGCTTATTGATGGATGCGCTGTCTGCGTTTATCCCGACTTCGGTACCGTTCATGGGCATGTTGACCAACTGTGGCGCTGAAGCCACGGAAAATGCCTTGAAGATTGCCCGCATCCACACCAAGCGTACCGGCGTCATCGCCTTTGACGGTGGGTTTCATGGCCGCACGCTGGCGTCGTTAAACCTGAATGGCAAAGTGGCGCCCTATAAGCAAGGCCTAGGGGCTTTGCCGGGTCCGGTGTACCACATTCCTTTCCCAAGCAAGGACAACGGCGTCAGCAGCCAAGCGGCTAAAGACGCTTTGGCGCGCGTGTTGGCGGTAGAAATCGACGTCAACGAAGTGTCTTGCGTGGTGGTTGAGCCCATCCAAGGTGAGGGCGGTTTTCAAATGATGGACCCTGAGTTTGCACAGTACCTCCGTGCATTTTGTGACCAACATGGTATCTTATTGGTGTTGGACGAAATTCAATCCGGCTTTGGCCGTACCGGTACCCGCTTTGGTTTTGAGCATTTAGGCATCGAACCCGACCTCTTGCTGTTGGCCAAAAGCATTGCCGGCGGCATGCCTCTAGGCGCCGTCATGGGCAAGCCTGAATTCATGGTCAACCTGCCTAAAGGCAGTCTGGGCGGGACTTATTCAGGCAATCCGGTTTCTTGCGCGGCGGCGTTGGCCAGCATCGAAGTGCTGTCTGAAGGCGATCACCTCACCTTGTGGGGCACGCGCTATCAGGCCGCGGTCGAGCGCCATCACGCCGCCTGGCAGGCTCAGGGCATACGCTGTGTCGGCAAGCTGACCGGCGTGGGCGCGATGCGGGGCATTGAGCTGTTGGCCGATGACGGTGGCCCCGGTACCGAAGCCTTAGCCCGCGTATTGAATGCCGCCCGTGAACGGGGTTTGTTGTTGATGCCCAGCGGCAAAAACCGTCACATTATTCGCCTTTTGGCGCCTCTAACCATTGAGCCCGAGCTGCTCGAACAAGGTTTGACTTTGTTGGGCGAGTGCCTCGCAGGTAGCTAACATGAAAATCGCGCACATTAAGGTGCCCGCCGCGCCGGAAGCGGCCGTCTATCAGGCTTTCTTAAAAGCTTTGGCGGCCCACGGCTTTGCGGGTGAAATCGAACAGGATTACGCCAAACGCATTGTCTTTTCAACCGACAATTCGGTGTATCAGCGTTTGCCGCAGGCGACGGTGTTTCCGAAGGGAACGGCCGATTTGGTGCTGGTGGCCCGCCTGGCGGGGGATGCCCTCTATCGTGAGGTGGTGCTGACCGCCCGCGGCGGCGGTACCGGCACCAACGGCCAGTCCTTGACCGACGGCATCGTGGTCGACGTGTCTCGCCACATGAACCAAATTCTGACCATAGACGCCCAGGCCCGCACCGCCGTGGTGCAAGCTGGTGTGGTCAAGGATCAGTTAAATGCGGCGCTGAAACCTTATGGCCTATTTTTTGCCCCAGAGTTGTCCACCTCTAACCGTGCCACCATTGGCGGCATGATCAATACGGACGCCAGCGGGCAGGGCAGCTGCACCTACGGCAAAACCCGCGACCACGTGCTGGGCCTCAAAACCGTGCTGCTGGGCGGCACCGTGCTGGACACCTATGCTTTAGATGCCGCGGCCTTGAGCCATGAGCAAAGTAAGACCGGCTTGGTGGCCCAAATCCATCAGCAGGTTGATGCGCTGGTGAACGAACACGCGGCGGCCATTGAGGCCACGTTTCCCAA
>JAGNPU010000193.1 GCA_017989485.1 Neisseriaceae bacterium | reverse complement strand
CCCACCTTGGCCCTTATCGACCGAAAGACCCCTGCATGAGCTTAATGCCCCCTCCAGCCCCCTTTATCCGCCGCCTGTTCGCCCTAGTGTACGAGTCACTCTTGGTCACCGCCGTCTCCCTGGTGGCCCTGCTGATTTCGGTGCCGTTTACCTACGTCTTCCCAAAAACCAGCATGGTGCCGCAGGTCATTTCCGGCCTGATGCTGTGCCTGGCCTGGTCGATTTACTTTGGCCTATCCTGGGCCCAAACCGGCCAAACCCTGCCCATGAAGGTTTGGCGCGTTCGCCTGGTAGACGCCAACGGCCAGCTGCTCAGCAAGCCCCACATTGTGATTCGCCTGGCCTGGATGCTGACCTTTATGGTGGGCGTGCCCGCCATTGCCTATTTGGCAGCCCGCAACAAAGGCCTGCCCAGCATGACCGCCTTTTATCTGGCCACGTTTTGGTGGATACTGACCTGGGGCTATGCCTTTTGCAACCGCGACAAACAGTTTTTGCATGACAAACTGGCCGGCACCCGCCAGGTTTTGGTAGAGAAAACCCCGCGCAAGTGAATTATTAAGCTTTAGCCCTGTAAAATAGCGTAAAAAAACGCTATAATCTCCGACTTAACTAAACTGACCTGGCCCCCCAACGCAATGGAAGAACTCAAACAAAGAATTTTAAACGACGGCCGACTACTTGATGGTTACATTTTAAAAGTCGACAATTTTTTAAACCATCAACTGGATGTGCAGCTGCTCGACAACATGGGCAAAGCCTTTGCCGAGCGTTTTGCTGGCGTGGCCATTGACAAAATTTTGACCATTGAAGCGTCTGGCATTGCCATTGCCTGCATGGCGGCGCGCCACTTTAACAATGTGCCCGTAGTGTTTGCTAAAAAAACCCAAAGCCTGAATATGGACCAAGAGGCCTATGAAAGCGAAGTGTTTTCCTACACCAAGCAACAAGGCTACAAGGTTCGTGTCTCGCACCGCTACTTGCACAAAGACGAGCGCGTGTTGATCATTGATGATTTCTTGGCCCATGGCAACGCCAGCCTAGGCTTGATCGACCTGGTCAAACAGGCGCAGGCCGTACCTGTCGGCGTGGGCATTGTGATCGAAAAAGGCTTCCAAGACGGTGGCAAAGCCATTCGTGACGCCGGCGTGCAATTAGAATCTCTGGCCGTACTGGGCCCGATTGAAAATGGCACCATCGAGTTTTTGGCCTAAACGTCGGACAGAATCCCAAACGCCTCCTCATGGAGGCGTTTTTTCATCGCCACTGTGATGGACTGCCCTGACTATTGCATGGCCACTGACTGATGCCTATGCGCATCGAATACGCCCCGCGCAACATTCCTGTTTTATTTTGCATATAAAACACCTGTATAATATGCAAACAAATTTACCACACTTGATGCACTTCAAGGCTTGATCCTGCCGGTTCTGAATGCCAACACCAACGTCATCACGTATGCTGTTGAGACACAACAAAAGCATAGGAGCAGGAACATGTCCATGATGGTACCGCATGCCTTATTGATAGGCCTGATGGCATTGAGCAGCTTGACCATCACACACGCCCAAAACACGTTGCCGTTGAATGCCGGCAACGCCAGCCAAGTCGCCCAACAGCAAGCGGCTCAAAGCCTAGGGTCACCCTGGCTCTCTAGCCGACTCCTCACCCCGCACCTAACCGTCACCGACGTGGTCCAAAGCAAGCAGTTTTATCAGGCGGCCTTCGGCTTCCAAGTACGGTACGAAGACCAGCCTGGCGCCCACAGCCAACACGTGGAAATGAGCTACCGTGATGAATTGGTGCTGATGTTTGTGCCAGAACGCGTCAGAGGCACGGACACGCTGGCGCCAATCAGCATAGGCAAGCCGACGCAAAAAACCGCCTATTTTTACCTCTACGTCCCCAACGTAGACCTAGCCTTTAAACAGGCGATCGCGGCCGGCGGGCAGGCCATTACCGAACCGCACCAATCGGCTTGGGGGGATGATTTTGCCATTGTGGCCGACCCCAGTGGCTACCACTGGGGCTTGGCCAACAATCCCAACATGGTCTTTTAAACCAAAAAAACAGCCTTTCGGCTGTTTTTTTGGTTTGCTTAACGCAATATGTCGACACCGTGCTCGGTGGCCAAGACCAGAATATGGGCACGATGATGGGCAAATATCCCATTGTCCATCACCCCAGGAATACGATTGATCTCGTCTTCCATGGTCACCGGTCTATCGATGAAAAAGTCGTGCACGTCGAGAATATAGTTGCCGCTGGCGGTTTTAAAATCGGTGCGCAATTCCGGCATGCCGCCCAGCTTCACCAGCTGGCGGGCCACAAACGACCGGGCCGGTGGCAAAACTTCAACCGGCAAAGGATAGTGGCCAAGGCGAGATTTGTACTTGCTTTCGTCGGCAATGCACACAAACACATCCGAGGCCGCGGCCACGATTTTTTCATACAGCAAGGCCCCGCCGCCGCCTTTAATCATGTGCAAGGAATGGTTGATTTCATCCGCCCCATCCACGTACACGGGCAGATGCGCCACCTCGTTTAAGGTCACTTCTGGAATCCCATATTGCGCCATTAATGCTGAGGTTTCATCCGACGTCGACACCGCGCCCTTAATCTTGATGTCGGAATTGGCCAAGGCCTGGATGAAAAACCGCACCGTCGAGCCCGTCCCTATGCCGATGTATTCGTCATGAGGGATGAACTCCAATGCTCTTTCGGCAGCCAGTTTTTTTAACGTATCCTGTTTTTCTTTGAGCAGATGTTTCATGTTTTTCTCCCGTTTTATCATTTTAATCTTTAGTGGGCGATGACACTATGCCCGCTGATGGCCTTAGCGACACTGCTTAAATTCTAGTTTAGGACGAACTTAACCCGCTGACCAGTCATTTTTTCTCTACCGCCACCAACAGCACGACGGCTTGGGCCTCTATCGCCTCTTGCCGACCCAGATAGCCCAGCTTTTCGTTGGTTTTGCCTTTGACATTAATGTCGGCCACCGGCAGGCCCAGATCAGCGCTTAAATTGGCCTTGATCGCCGCCATGTGTGGCGCCAGCTTAGGCTGTTGGGCAATAATGGTGCTGTCCACGTTCACCAAGCGCCAGCCTGCTGCCTGTACCGAAGCATAGGCGGCGCGCAGCAATACGCGGCTGTCGGCATCTTTAAAATCGGCACTGGTGTCCGGAAAATGATGGCCGATGTCGCCCATGCCGGCCGCGCCTAAGATGGCGTCGGTGATGGCGTGCAATAAGGCATCGGCATCCGAATGGCCCAAAAGGCCTTTGTCAAAGGGGATGTGTACCCCGCCCAAAATCAGCGGCCTGCCCGCCACCAGCTGATGGACGTCATAGCCCTGGCCTACGCGTATCGTCATGTGTCTTCCTTTGTGGTCCGTCTGGCGCTCAGCACGGCTTCGGCCAAGGCGCGGTCCTGTTGTAATGTCAGTTTGAAATTGCTGGCTTCGCCCAGCACCAGCTTGGGCTGTAGGCCTAAGGCCTCGATGGCCGAGGCTTCGTCCGTCATGTGGTTTAAGTCGCCCAACGCCAAGGCATCGGCCAACAGTCGGGCCCGAAACATTTGCGGCGTCTGCGCCTGCCACAGGTCGGCACGCGCCACCGTCTCGATCACTTCGTTGGCCGTGTTCGCCCGCTTAAGCGTATCCGCCACCGGCAACGCCAACAGCCCACCTATGGGGTGGCCGTGCAGGTGCTGGATGAGCTGGGCCAGGGCAATGCGGCTCAGACAACAGCGGGCGGCATCATGCACCAAGACCCAGTCTTGGTCGTGCAGGCCATCGTCCCATAGCTGTTTTAAGCCCTGCTGTACCGTTGCGGCACGGCTGTCGCCGCCGCAGCGCAACACCAATAGCTTTTCGCTCGGCCAAACATGCTGGTCAAAATAAGGGTCCTCTGGCGCAATCACCACCACAATTTGATCAATCATGGGTTCGGCGGCCAAAACGGCCAGGGTATGGTGTAATACCGTTTGGCCCAACAGCAGGCTGTACTGCTTGGGCAAGCCGGCGCCAAAGCGCGCACCCACCCCCGCGGCGGGCACTAAGGCCACGTGCCTAGGGCTCATTCTGGCTGGGCTTCTTGGCGATACAGACACGCCCCACCCACGGCCTTGTCTAAGGCCGCCAAGTAGGCGTCATGAGCAAGCAGCTCGTCGGCATCCGCCATGATGACGTTTAGACGGTTGGGCCGAACGATGGGCGCGGTCATGCTGTCCGTGCTTTGACCCTGATCCTGTTCACCCATGTCTAGGCCGTATTGACCCCGCGTCATGCCGATGTAGACGCCGGCCAATAACTCACAGTCAATCAAGGCCCCGTGCAGGGTTCGATTGCTGCGGTCAACCTCGAAGCGGTCGCACAAGGCATCCAAGGTGGCTTTTTTGCCTGGAAACATGGTTTTGGCCATTTTCAAGGTATCGATGACCTTGCTGGTAAAGTCGGCCACCATGGGCAGGCCCACCAGGCCAAACTCATTGTTCAAAAAGCCCACGTCAAACGGGGCGTTGTGAATGATGAGTTCACTGTCGGCCAAAAAATCGATGATTTGCTGGCCTACTTC
>JAGNPU010000192.1 GCA_017989485.1 Neisseriaceae bacterium | reverse complement strand
CTTGGGCGTGACATGATTTTTCATGGGCCATGCGCTCGGTGTAGGCCCGAGCGTCTTCATTGGGCAGCGGCGTTTCGTCGATGTTGGACGGCAGTTTTTGGGTGCGGATGCCCAGTTGCTGAATGAGCTCGTGGCGCCTAGGGCTGCCAGATGCAAGATAAATAAAAGGGGCGGTCATGAGTGGGCCATCAAATAAAAACGAATAGGTGTTTATAAAGCAATTTGGCGGTTTTGCCAATGTGCTGCGCAGCATGAAGTCAGGGGGCGGGTTATTTTTAAAAGGGTGTGCTACAGTGTTTTTTTTGGCGTAAAGGAAGCCCTATATGATTTGGGCCTTATGGACGCTCCTGGTCTCTGGCCTGGTGTCGGCGACGATTTTGCCCGGCAATTCCGAGGTGGCTTTTGTGTGGTTTTTAACCCAGTGGCCTGATGCGTGGGTTTGGGCGTGGTTGTTTGCCAGCGTCGGCAACGTGTTGGGCAGCATGATAGGCTATGGCATGGGTTTGTGGCTGCCGAAAAAGCCCAGCCAGGACAGCGCCAAGCATGGGCGTGCCCTGCGCTGGTTGCGCCGACACGGTGCCGTGGTGCTGTGGCTGTCATGGGTGCCGCTGGTGGGGGATGCGCTGCCCATCGCCGCCGGCTGGCTGCGCCTGAGCTGGCTAAAGTGTCTGGTGTTCATTGCTTTGGGCAAGGTCATGCGCTATGGTTTTTTGCTCTTGGGGTTTTGGGCCTGGTAGGCCAGAGGGCTTAATTCAGACGCTGGGCCAACAAAAGCAAGAAAAACAAGGCCAGCTGGGGTAAAATAAGCCAAAACCTAAAGTATAAAGAAAGTATATTATGAGTCAGCACGTTGCCCGTAAACGTTTTGGGCAAAACTTTTTACAAGACAGCCGAGTGATTTTTGACATCGTCAGCGCCGTCAACCCTCAGCCCGATGACGTGGTGATCGAGATTGGCCCTGGCTTAGCCGCCATTACCGAGCCGCTGAGTCAGGCTTTGAATCATTTGCAAGTGGTCGAAATCGACAAAGACATCATCAAACGGTTGAAAAAGCTGCCGTTTGCCGACAAGCTCACCATCCATGATGGCGATGTCTTGAACTTCGATTTTCGCACCGTGGCCGGACAGAAAAAAATTGTGGGCAACCTACCCTACAATATTTCCACGCCGCTGCTGTTTAAGCTGGCGGAAGTGGCCGATGAAGTGGTCGACATGCACTTTATGCTGCAAAAAGAAGTGGTCGAGCGCATGGTGGCGGAACCTAATAACACCGATTACGGTCGTTTAACCGTGGTGCTGCAGTATTTCTTTTACATGGAATACCTGTTTACCGTACCGCCAGAGGCATTTTTGCCGGCACCCAAGGTGGAATCGGCCGTGGTGCGGATGATTCCACAGCTGGGCCGCCATGGCGAAGCCGCCGATTTTGCCCACTTTAGTCATTTGGTCCAAAAAGCGTTTTCACAACGCCGTAAAACCATACGCAATAACCTTAAAGGGATAGCCAGTGACGAAGATTTGCTGGCGGTTGGGATTGAGCCTTCCGTACGGGCGGAAAATATTTCCGTAGAGGGCTATGTGACCTTAAGTAATTTTTTGCATGCGCGGGTTAATCCCAGTTAAAATGTCTGCAATGAACAATAGAAAGACGCATGATGATTCGCTTTGAAAACGTACATAAGTGGTTTAAAGATTTACACGTGATAGACGGGGTTAACCTAGAAATCAAACCGGGTGAAGTGGTGGTGATTTGTGGGCCGTCTGGCAGTGGCAAATCCACCCTCATTCGCACCGTTAATCAGTTGGAAAGCATCCAAGAGGGTGCGATTTGGGTGGATGGCGTGAACGTCGCCGACAAACAAACCGATTTGAATCAGGTGCGCACGGAAGTGGGTTTTGTGTTTCAACACTTTAACCTATACCCGCATCTGTCGGTGATGGAAAACATCACCCTGTCACCGATTAAGGTGAAGAAAATGAACAAGGCTGCCGCGGATAAGCTGGCCTTGGAGCTGTTGGAGCGGGTGGGCCTGTCGCATAAAAAAGACGCCTTTCCGACCGAACTGTCCGGCGGTCAGCAGCAGCGCGTGGCGATTGCCCGCGGCTTGGCGATGAATCCCCGAGTGATGTTGTTTGATGAGCCCACCAGCGCACTGGACCCAGAAATGATTGGTGAAGTGTTGAAGGTGATGAAAGATTTGGCCTTAAGCGGCATGACCATGATGGTGGTGACCCATGAAATGGGCTTTGCCAGAGAAGTGGCGGACCGAGTGGTGTTTATTGATCAAGGGCAAATCCTTGAAGAGGCCCCACCGGAGGCATTTTTTGCCAATCCGAAACACGATCGTACCAAGCAGTTCTTAAAGCAGTTGTTAACCCACTAACAGGGTGAAGCATGCCGTCAAAGCAGCTTTGTGCGATGTCGCGCAGCTGCTTTTTGTCTCTTTAAAATAGCCTAATGAACAAGGCATGGGTAAGGAATATAGATGTTTGCTGATTTAGACGTGGTGATTCTGGCCGCCGGTAAAGGCACCCGCATGTATTCGGCTTTGCCAAAGGTGTTGCACACCATTGGTGGCCTGACGATGTTAAACCGCATCATTAAAGCGGTGCAGGCCTTAGGCCCCAAACAAATCACCGTGGTCGTGGGCCACGGCAAAGATGAGGTGATTGCCAGCCTGCCCGAAGGGGTGCAGTGGGTAGAGCAAGCACAGCAGTTAGGCACCGGCCACGCGTTAAAAATGGCCTTGCCCAATCTGGCCGCCACGGGCAAAACGCTGGTGTTGACCGGTGATGTGCCCCTGATTGGCACCGAGACCTTAACGCAGCTGGTGCACACCGCCGCAGACGGCGTGGGCTTGCTGACGGACGTCATCGACGACGCCACCGGCTATGGCCGCATCATCCGGAACGCACAGCAGCAGGTGATGGCCATCGTGGAAGAAAAAGACTGTAGCGCCGAGCAAAAAGCCATTACCGAATTTAACACCGGCATGATGGTGTTGCCCAATGCCTACGTGGCCAAGTGGTTGGCGGCCTTGCAAACCAGCAACGCTCAGGGCGAATACTATTTGACCGACGTGATTGCGCTGGCGGGGCAAGACGGCGTACCGGTACACGGCATGGTGGTGGCACACAGCCACGAAGCCGCCGGCGTGAACAATAAGGTGCAGCTGGCAGAATTAGAGCGGGTGTTACAACACACTCAGGCACAGGCCTTGTTGACCGCTGGCGTCACCCTGCGTGACCCCAGCCGCTTTGATCTGCGCGGCAGCCTCAGCCACGGCCAAGACGTCGTCATCGACGTCAACGTGGTGCTGGAAGGCGATTGCGTGTTGGGCAATCACGTCGACATCGGCCCTAACTGTGTGTTGAAAGACGTCATCGTGGCCGATGGGGCCCGCATCCGTGCCTTCAGCCATTTGGCCGATTGTCAGGTCGGCCCGAACAGCGAAGTCGGCCCTTACGCCCGCCTGCGCCCCGGCGCTACCCTCTTGGGCGACAACAAAATCGGTAATTTCGTTGAGATCAAAAAAAGCCAGATTGGCGTGGGCAGTAAGGTGAATCATTTGACCTATGTTGGCGACACCATCATGGGCGAGCATGTCAACGTGGGGGCGGGTGCCGTCACCTGTAACTACGATGGCATCAATAAATATCAAACCCAAATTGGGGACCATGTGTTTGTGGGGTCGGGTAGCCTGCTGGTGGCGCCCGTGGTGGTTGAAAGCGGCGCCACGATTGGGGCCGGCAGCGTGATCACCAAAACCTGTCCGGCGGGTCAATTGACGTTGGCGCGACAAAAGCAAACCACGATTCCTAGTTGGGTACGACCCACTAAACAGAAAAAGGATTAGTCCATGTGCGGTATTGTTGGGGCAATTAGTCAAACGCAAAACGTGGTGCCATTTTTAGTCGATGGCTTAAAAAGATTAGAATACCGTGGTTACGATTCTTCCGGGATTGCGGTTTTGGATGGCGACAAAATCACTCGGATTCGCCGTGTTGGCCGCGTCGGTGCCATGGAGGCGGCGGTGCACACCCAAGGGTTGACCAGCCCTGTGGGCATTGGCCATACCCGTTGGGCCACCCATGGCGGCGTGACCGAACCGAACGCCCACCCACATATTTCCAATGATTTGATTTCGGTGGTGCACAACGGCATTATTGAAAACTTCGAATCCGAGCGCGAACGCCTGGCCGGGCTAGGCTATGTGTTTGAGTCGCAAACCGACACCGAGGTGATTGCCCACGGCGTCCACCATGAATACCAAACCTGCGAGGGCGACTTATTTAAGGCCGTACAGCAGGCCGCCAAGCGGTTCCACGGCGCCTACGCCATCGGCGTGATTGCCCAAGACCAGCCGCATAAACTGGTGGTGGCGCGCATGGGGTGTCCTTTGTTGATTGCTTTTGGTGATGGCGCCATGTACGTGGCCTCCGACGTGTCGGCGGTGATTGCGCAAACCCGTCGCGTGCTGTTTATGGAAGATGGTGATGTGGCCCAGCTGTCGGCCACGGGGATAGACGTGTTTGTGAATGGCAAGGGCGAGGCGGTGGAACGACCCGTACGCGTTTCCGAGCTGTCTTTGGCGTCTTTGGATTTAGG
>JAGNPU010000191.1 GCA_017989485.1 Neisseriaceae bacterium | reverse complement strand
GCCAAAAAAAGCGCCACCCGAAGGTGGCGTGATAAAGGGTGAACATCAGGAAACGATACTAAATAACCCTATGGGCAAACCTGCCCACAGTGACTAAGCGGTTTTTTCAATGGCCTTGGCCAAAATACGGAACATTTCTTCAATCTCAGCTTCGCTGATGATCATCGCCGGCGCCAAGGCGAGGGTGTCGCCGGTCACGCGCAAGAACAGGCCTTGATCCCAACACTCGGCCCACACGGCTTGGCCACGAGCGCCGACACCGGCCGCGCTAGGCGCCATTTCCACGCCCACGACCATGCCGACGTTACGGATGTCGATCACCCCCGGCAGGCCTTTTAAGGCATGTGCACGGGCTTCCATGTGCGGCGACATTTGTCCGGCTCGCTCGAACAGGCCATCGTTTTGATACACGTCAATGGTCGCGATTGCGGCCGCACAGGCCAAAGGATGGGCTGAATAGGTATAGCCATGGGCAAATTCCACCGCGCGCTCCGGTGCGGCATTGATCACGCTGTCGTGGATTTCACGGGTCACCAAGACGGCGCCCATAGGCACGGCACCATTGGTCAAGCCTTTGGCACAGGTAATCATGTCGGGGATGACGCCAAACACATTGCTGGCCCAGTCGCCACCGGTACGGCCAAAACCGGTAATCACTTCGTCAAAAATCAACAGAATGCCGTGTTTGGTGCACAGCTCACGCAAACGTTGTAAATAACCTTGCGGCGGCAAAATCACCCCGGCAGAACCACTCATGGGCTCCACAATCACGGCGGCAATGGTGGCCGGGTCGTGCAGGCTGAACACACGGCTTTCTAATTCATCGGCCCAATGGGCACCATAAGCAGGCAGGCCTTTAGAAAAGGCATTGTGTTCTAAGTCATAGGTGCTGCGTAAATGGGTCACAAAGGGCAAAGACTGTTGGCTAAACGCCTTACGGTTGCCCACCATGCCGCCCACGGCGGTGCCGCCGAAGTTCACGCCATGGTAGCCTTTTTCACGGCCGATAAAGCCGCAGCGGCGACCGTCGCCTTTGGCGGCGTGGTAGGCCAAGGCAATTTTTAACGCCGTGTCCGCCGACTCAGAGCCTGAGTTGGTGAAAAACACGCGGTCTAGGCCCTTGGGGGCCACGGCGGCGACGGCATCAGCGGCGGCAAATGCCAATGGGTGGCCGATGCCAAAACAGGGCGCGAAATCCAGCTCGCGTACCTGTTCGGCAATGGCGTTGGCAATTTTCTCATTGCCGTGGCCCGCATTCACACACCATAGGCCAGAGGCACCATCCATAATCGGCCGACCGGTTTCATCTTTGTAATACATGCCCTGGGCGCTGGCGAATAACCGAGGTTGTTTTTTGTAGGCACGGTTATTGGTAAACGGCATCCAGAACGATTCTAAATTCATGCTCATGTGTGTTTTCTCCCTTGTTTGGTGACGACAAAAGCCGTAAGCTCGAATATAAGAGCCATTGCGACAAAGACACAGTCACAGTTGACGCCAAACAGCGCCCTACTGTACTGAACAAAAAACCAATACAGTGGCCGTTATCATGAGATCAATAGTAGAAACAAGAGAAAGCAGGATGTGAATGAGCACGCTGGTGGCCCAAACCATAAAAGACATTACCGATAAAATTGCCCAAGACCTGCTGCCCGCGGGCAGCAAACTGCCTTCTATCCGCCAGCAGGCTCGGTTGCGCGGCATCAGCACGTTTACCGTGGTAGAGGCCTATGAGCGCCTGGTGGCGCAAGGCATCATCCGCAGCGAACAGGGCAAAGGCTATTTTGTCACCCAAGACCACCGCCCTAAAGCCGCAGTGCGCCCCACCCAAAACCTGCCCAGCGCCCCCATCAGGCAGCCATTTGACGAAGACTGGCTGTTACACGGCATTTACCAGCACAACCACACCATGCTGTTGACCGGCTGCGGCTGGCTGCCCGAAAGCTGGTATGACCAAAGCCTGATGCAAAGTGCCCTGCGCCAGCTGGCGCGGGCGCCCAATCATTTGTCGGAATACGGCCACCCACTAGGCTTTGAGCCCTTACGCGAGCTGATCAGCCGCCAGCTCGAACAACACCATTTGCGCTATGAACCCAAGCAAATTCTGCTGACACAGGGGGCCAGCCAGGCCTTAGACTTGGTCACCAACACCTTTACCCAGGCCGGCGACACGGTCTTGGTCGACGCCCCCGGCTACAGCAATTTAATCACCAATTTGAAATTCAAACGCCTCAACGTCATCGGCGTGCCCTGGGGGCCTAACGGCCCCGACATTGAGGCCTTGAAAACATTGCTGGGCCAGCACAAGCCCAAGCTGTTTTTCACCAACCCGGTGCTGCACAACCCCACCGGTGCCAGCTACGATGCGGCCACCACCTATCACGTCGTGTCTCTGGCCCAACAGCATGGGTTTATGGTGGTTGAAAACCAGGTATCGCTGTCGCTGGCCTTGAACCCGCCCAGCTGCCTGTCGGCCTTAGACAACCAGCACAATACCTTATTCATCAGCAGCTACGCCAAGGCGTTGGCCCCTAGCCTACGCGTCGGCTATGTGGCGGGCTCGAGCGAACACATTTGGCACATGATGCAGCAAAAAATGATGTCCGGCCTCACCACGTCCAGCATTAACGAGCAGCTGACCTGGCATATGTTGCAACACCCGAAAAGCCAAAAAAGCCTGCAACACATCAGACAAAAGCTGGCCGAGGCGCAGGTCAACGTGCAAGCCCTGCTGATGTCCTTAGGCTGGCAATGCTTTACTCGCCCCAGCTCTGGCCTGTTTGTGTATGCCCGCCACGCCTTAATCGATGACGCCTATGCGTTTGCCCAAGACCAACATCACGAAGCCGTGTCCTTGGCGCCGGGCGCCCTGTTTGCCTGCCATGCCAATCAGCTGCCGCAGCCGTGGTTTCGGTTTAACGTGGCCTATAGCGACGTGCCCGAATTCAGCCTATGGCTGCATCAGGTCACGCCTAATCTTTCAGTCCCGGCTGCTGACGAACATCCCGAGGCGAATAGCCATACAGCTGTTTAAAGGCACGAGAAAAATGGGAGGGGTCGGCAAACCCCCATTGATAGGCCAACAAGGCCAAAGACTGGGGCACAGGCTGGTGCAACAGGGCCGCATGCACCTTGGCCAAGCGCTGCTGCAACAGCCAGCGCTGGAAGGTTTGGCCGGTGTCGCGAAACAAATCATGCAGATACCGGGTGGAAATCTGACAGGCTTGCGCCACGCCGTTGGGGTTCAAATCGGCCTGGGCCAAATGCTGGGCCACATAATCTTCAATACGGCGTAAATGGGCATTGCGCACGCTGGATTCGTTCGACTGTAAAATCCGCTCGTCCTGATTGGCCACCTGTGCAAACAGTTCCAACAGCTGCCGGCTCAGCAGGTTAGGCTCTTTCAAGGCTTGGCCCTGGGCCAGGCATTGCGCGCCCACCGACTGTAGGTATTGGCCAAACAGGGCACCTAGCCCCGTTTGGCCATTAAACCCTAAGCCCCCATAGCGCTCGGGATAACGCAGGTAGCGCTTTAATAAACCATGCGGTATTTTCAATACCCACAGCTGATTGGCCTGTCGATAGTCAAACTGATAAGGCTCATCGGACAGCTGTAACACAAAGTCCTGACGGCGACACACGGTGTGTCGTTGTAACTGTTGGTAATAGGCCGATGCCTGAACCGGCAAGGTAATCAAAAAGGCTTCGTCGCCGTCGGCCTGACGCAGATGGATGGCCTCACGCCGATACTCGGCGGCAGAAGAAGCCAAATAAGATAAAGTTAACTCGCCCAGCGGCCAGGACTGTAAACGGCCTTGAAACAAATGCGGCTGGCCCACGGCCACGGCCAAGGGGAAATAGGTTTCGGTGATTTGCTGTTGCCAGCGCGTGGCGGAACAAGATGATGAATCGGCGGTAGAACGACAAACCATGATGCGCTCCTCTGGCCATGTTCAAGCGGCGGATGCTGCCCTTGCTGAGGCGGCCAACCCGTTCATGGTCTATAGTTTTTATTCATTATTATTGTCTATTTCAGTATAACCATGCCCAAAAAAAACAGCAATGCTGCCGTGGGCCTCAGCCCACAGCAGCGGTCATCGCCCCATCATCCCGTTAACAAGGACGGAGCAAATACGTGCCGGAGGCGTGTAAGTCCGCCCGCCAGCCCGGCTTGACCACAATCGTCGTGGTGGGCTCTTCAATCAGAGCCGGCCCCTGTACGCTATGGCCGGCGCCCAATAAAGCCCCATCGTAAACCGGCGTCTGGGTCCAGGCATAATCCGCCCCCATAATCATGTCGCGACGGCCACTTAAGGCGGCAGACACCGGCCCCTCGGCCGCCGCAATCGTCGGAATATCGGGCTTGGTCACCGCCCCACGGACGGTGACTTCCACGTTGACCAGCTCTACCGGATTGTCTCGTTCAGCGTAGGTAAACAAGGCCTCATGACGCAGGTGAAACGCCTCTAAAATCTCGGCCATCAAAGCCGCATCAATGACGCCGTTGGGGATGGTCACGGTACATTCATGAATCTGGCCGCGATAGCGCATTTCCATGCTGCGTTCGACCACAATGTCGGCGTCGTCAAACCCATCCTCATGCAAGCACGTCACCCCCTGTTGCATCATGGTGG
>JAGNPU010000190.1 GCA_017989485.1 Neisseriaceae bacterium | reverse complement strand
AGGCCTGTAAGTACACCACAAGATTGGGGGCGGGATAGGTCGGCATCACTTTTTGCGACAGCTCCCAATACAGTTTTCGCTCGTCTTCACTCAAGATAATGGTGGAGAAAATCTCGCCTTTTTCCAACAAAAAGTCGCTCACCAAGCGGCCGTGCTTGTCGCGCTCGGCGGCAACCAGCTCGGCGCTTTCCGAACGGCGCATGGCAAACCACAGCTCGGTGGCCAGGCCATGATTGGCCGCATTCAAATAAAATTGGTTCAAGAAGGGGTTGCCCTCGGGCCGCTCTGACAGCCACATGGCATCAAAGTACCCGGCCAGCTTGCGGCTTAATGCGGACTTACCGCACCCAATGGCGCCTTCAACAACAATGTATGGATGATTCATAGGCCTTATCTTGAATTAAAGTATGCACATCAAACCGGCGTGGCTTCTTTCACCACGCCATCTAGCCCTAAGGCTTGCGCCAACTGGGCCGCCGTACCATGCTCACCCAACACATAATCGGGCGCAATCTCCGCTAAGGGATGGATCACAAACCCTCGTTCATGCGCGCGCGGGTGTGGCAGGATTAAAAACTCAGTGTCGCTGATTTGATGATCATAATCAATCAAATCCAAATCCAAAGAACGGGGGCTGTTGGCAAACGCCCGCTCCCGTCCAAAGTCTTGTTCTATGGCCAACAGTGCCGTCATCAACGCAATGGCGCTCAGGTCGGTGTCAACCAGCGCCACCATATTGACGAAGTCTGGCTGATCCAAATAGCCTACCGGTGCCGTCAGATACAAAGACGACGGCCGCACCAAATGCACGCCCTCATGAGCACGCAAAACACTCAGGGCTTGTAAGACCTGGGCCTTAGGGGTGTTTAAATTACTCCCAAAGGCCACCACAGCGGTGTACACAGGCTTAGTCATTTTGTGGGCCACGAGCGGTTTGCGCCTTGGCTCCGCCATTACTGGGCTTGCGACGACGACGCTTGGCTGGGGCCGCACGGCCTTGGCCACTGGGTGCCTCTTTAATCATTTGCACCTGCTCGTCACCACTGGCCTGCTGAAAGGCCGTCCACCAGTCGGCTAGCGCCTGCGGCACCTCGCCCACCTGGGCGCGTATCAGCAAGAAGTCGTAGGCGGCGCGAAAGCGGTTTTGGGCCATCAGTTTAAACGGACGATTGCCGACACGGGCCTCGAACTGAGGCTGCATCAGCCAAATTTCACGCATGGTGGCACTGAACCGACGGGGCACAGAAAAACTGTGGTCGAGGCTGTCTTGCACATCGGCCATGGCCGCGGCCAAGGCCGGCACTGACTTTTGCCCCTCAGCCAAATAGGCCTGCCATTTATCGTACACCGGGCGCCATAGCAGTGACGCCAACAAGAAGCCAACCGACACTGGCTTTTGCTCGCGCAGGCGCTGATCGGTGCTGTCTAGGGCGATGGTCACAAACGGATTGTCGTCCTGACCCAATACCGCCTGCAACAAAGGAAAGACGTCGCGCTGTACGCCCAGCTCGTCCAACCGCTTCAAGCAGGCTTGGGCATTGCCCGAAAACAGCAGCTTTAACAGTTCGTCAAACAGGCGCGCTGGCGGCTCTTGTGCCAGCAACGACGCGTGGGCCGCAATGGGGGCCTGAGTTTTCGGCGCCAGGGTAAAGCCCAGCTTTGCCGACAGGCGCGCGGCGCGCATGATGCGCACGGGATCTTCTTTATAGCGTTCAGCAGGGTCGCCAATCATCACCAGCTTTTTCGCCTTGATGTCGGCGACGCCGTTGTGGTAATCCAGAATCTCTTGGGTTTTCGGATTGTAGTACAGGGCATTGCAGGTGAAGTCACGCCGCAATGCGTCCTCGATTTGGGTGCCGTAGGTATTGTCCTTCATGATGCGACCCTGCTCGTTCTGGGTTTGCACATCGCCCCCCCTAAACGTGGTCACTTCAATCGTTTCCGGCCCCACCATCACGTGGACGATGCGAAACCGTCTGCCGATGATGCGGCTGCGGCGAAACACCTTGTGCACTTCTTCCGGCTTGGCATTGGTGGCCACGTCAAAATCTTTTGGCTCTTTCCCCAACATCAAGTCGCGCACGGCGCCGCCCACCACAAACGCTTCATAGCCTTCGGCCTGAAGTCGCTTAATGACTTTTTCAGCGGCAAAGCTCAATGAGTCGCGGGCAACCTTATGACTGCTAAACGGCAGCACGTCAGGCACGCGCTTACCGGCCTGTCCTTTTTGATTGAATAACTTCTTCATCCACTTTTTAATCATGGCAAACTTTTTTGATCATGGTAAACAATTCTTAAACCTAAGCTTTGTAAGTATATTTTATAAAAACCACATATTATAACGTGAAACGGCGCACATCCTATAAATAATTCATATGAATCGCCGAAATGATGCAGATAAAACTAGAGCAATAAGCACAAATCTGGGCTACAATAGCGGTCTATTGCTTACCTTATCTTATCGAGGAATCGACATGTACGTTTCAGAATTCACCAAATTCATGAATGATTATTTAGATCAAAACCCTGAAGTCGCCGAAGAACGCTTGAGCTTACGCGGTCAACTGTGGGATGTCGAGTTAAAAACCGATGAACAAAAAGGGTTTAAAGCTGGCAAAGTCGCCAACAAGCCTTACGCCTACCAACCTAAATAATCCCACTATGTCACGCACCACCTGGTCGCTTGAGCCCGAGCTGGCTCAATACCTATTGGCCATAGGCCAGCCTGAAGCCCCTGCCCTTGAACGCATTCGTGCCCGCACCGAATCGCATCGCCTGGGCAAGATGAGTCTGGCGCCCGAACAGGCACACCTTCTGACATGGTTGGTCACACTCACCCAGGCCAAACACTATTTGGAACTGGGTGTTTTTACAGGGTACAGCAGCACCGCCGTGGCCCTGGCTTTGCCAGAAGACGGCACCGTCACCGCCTGCGACCTCAACGACACCTTTACCCAGGCCGCACGCATCGCCTGGGCTGAAGCCGGCGTGACCGACAAAATCACCCTGCACCTGCAGCCCGCGCTGTTTACCCTCGACGAGCTGCTCGCAGAGGGCTACCACAACCATTATGATTTGGCGTTTATCGACGCCGACAAGCCCACAACGCCCGCCTATTTTGAACGTTGCTTACAGCTGGTTCGCCCCGGTGGCATCATTGCCATCGACAACGTGTTATTGAACGGCCGCGTCCTTTATCCCATCGACGACAGGACGCCGCCCAGCATTGCCATCATGCAAACCTTTAATGCCAGCCTGCCGCTTGATGAGCGCATTGTGCCGATCACGGTGCCGGTGGGTGATGGCCTAACCTTGTTGTTGAAAAAATAACGGACCTTAATATGACTAAGCGGCTCTTGCTTGTGTTAGTGACCAGCTTCTTTCTGAGCGCCTGCGCCAGCCAGCAGCCCTTCTCGGCCGTGGCGCAAACGGCGCCGTTAACCCCATTATCCGCACAGCCCCCCATCCCCCCTGCCGACGCCATCACCACACTGAGCGCCACCCTGGCCCAACAGCAGACCCGCCTCGACGACTTAGAACAGGCCCTGACCAAACTACAGGCCCAGGTTGATGGCCTAACCCCACCCGTCGCCCCCAGCACCCCTTCTGCCCCCACCGCGCCTTCTGAGGCCATCCCGACTAAGCCCCATGCCGTCACCGACCAAAGCATACACCAACAAGCCCTAAGCCAATTCCAACAGCAAGACTACGTGGCCATGGTGGGCTTGCTCAAGGCCTATGCCAACGGCGGCAACGGCAGCCAGGCGGCACAGGGGAATATGTTTTTGCTCAGCGCCGCCCACTTTCAGTTGGGCAACTGCGAGACCGCCATCAATATTGGCCGCCGCTTTGCCAACGACTACAAACAACACCCTGATGCCCCTAAGGCGCTCTACAATATGGCCAATTGCCAGCTGGGCATGAAGCAAAACGACGTGGCCAAAACCACCCTTAGAAACCTGATCCGCACCTACCCCAACAGCAAAGAGGCACAGCGGGCCAAGATATTGCTTCAGTAATACACACCACCGACGAAAAAAAAGGAACGTTTAACATGATTCAAGTAGGCATAGTAATGGGCAGCAACAGCGACTGGGCCGTGATGGAAGAGGCAGCAAAAATGCTGAAGCAGTTTAATGTTGGGTTCGAAACCAAAGTGGTTTCTGCCCACCGCACCCCCGATTTATTATTTGAATATGCCGAACAAGCACAGCAACGCGGCCTAAAAGCCATTATTGCAGGCGCCGGCGGTGCCGCCCACCTGCCTGGCATGCTGGCCGCCAAGACCACACTGCCGGTATTGGGCGTGCCCGTGCCTTCACGCTATTTACGCGGTGAAGACTCTTTATTGTCTATCGTGCAAATGCCCAAAGGCATTCCCGTGGCCACGTTTGCCATCGGCGAAGCCGGCGCCGCCAACGCCGCCCTGTTTGCGGTGGCCATGCTGGCCAATGAATGCCCCGAGCTGGCGGCAGCCCTATTGGCGTTTCGCCACGCTCAGGCACAAACCGTCCTGAACATGACCCTGCCCGAGGTAGAATAATGGCCCAGTCCCACGCCACCCCCATACTCCCCCCCGCCATGATTGGCATATTGGGCGGCGGCCAGCTTGGTCGCATGTTCACCATTGCCGCCAAAA
>JAGNPU010000189.1 GCA_017989485.1 Neisseriaceae bacterium | reverse complement strand
CCGTAATGCCGCCGACTTTTTGGCGGCCCAGGGCGTGGCCTATCGAGGCGTGGGGCGTACGGCGGCGGCTTTGGCACAGCTGCCCGGCCAGGCTGTGGCGCCGGTGGCGCTGGACTTAACCCAGATCGACGAGGCCGCTTGTACGACCCTATTGGCCGACTGCGACACGGTGTGGCATTGCGCCGCCCTGTCTGCGCCATGGGGACGCTACCAGGATTTTTACGACATCAACGTCAAGGCCACCGAACTGCTGGCGCAGCAGGCGGGGCAACAGGGCGTGGCGCGCTTTGTGCACGTGTCGACGCCGTCGTTGTATTTTGATTTTCAGCACCGCCACCAGATTGCCGAGCCGTTTTGTGCCCGACGCATGCCCAACCATTATGCCCACACCAAGTGGCTGGCAGAACAGGCCATACAGCAGGCGGCGCAGGCGTTTCCTGATACACGCTATGTGCTGTTGCGGCCGAGGGCCATTTTTGGGCCCCATGACCGGGTGTTGTTGCCCCGGGTTTTGGCCCGTTTACGGCAACAAAAAGGGGTGTTGAGGCTGCCACGAGGGGGGCAAACCCTCATGGATTTCACCTATGTGGGCAACGTGGTGCACGCCCTGTTGTTGGCCAGCACCCGGCCCGATGTGGCCTCGGGCTCGGTGTTCAATATCAGCAATCAAGAGCCATGGACTTTGGCCGCCGTTTTGGCCGCCTTATTTGCGCAGCTGTCTGAGCCATACGGCATTCGTGCCTTGCCCTATGGCCTGGTGAAGACGGTGGCGCAGCTGGCTGAGCTGGGGGCGAAGGTGACGGGCCAGGCCCCGGCGCTGACCCGCTATGCGGCGGGCACCCTCCAGTTTGACATGACGTTAGACCCACGGCGGGCGCAGCAGGCGCTCGGCTATTATCCTCAGGTCAACATGGCCAAGGCCATTTCCCACACCGCCACCTGGTTACGCGCTCATGGCCAAAATTACTGAATTCATTGCCGGTCACTGCACCCATGCCGCCTGCATGGCGGTGCGCGGTGCCGGCTTCAACAGCTGTGCCTTTCCGGCTAAAACCTATTTGCTAGAGGCCCAAGGCCGCTATTGGCTGTGGGACACCGGCTACGCCCAACACTTTATGGACGCCACGGCCAGCGGGCTGTTTGCGCTATACCGCAAGGTCACGCCGGTGTATTTTGAATCCGGCCAGTCCATCGTGGCGCAGCTGCGGCACATAGGCATTGCGCCCAGCGATTTGACCGGGCTCATCCTGTCCCACTTTCACGGCGACCACATTGCCGGGGTGAAGGATTTCCCCAAGGTGCCGCTGATTGCCAGCGGTCAGGGCTGGGCCAAGACTCAGGGCTTGCGCGGTTGGCGCGCATTAAAACAGGGGTTTGTGCCCGCATTAATGCCCAGCGACGTGACGCAGCGGCTGCAGCCGATGGAGGCAGGTGAGGCGGTGGTGCTGCCTGAGGCGTTACAGCCGTTTACGTCAGGCCATGCGCTGGCGCACAGCGGCGGCGAGATCGTGCTGGTGGATTTACCGGGCCATGCATCAGGGCATATTGGCGCCTTTGTGTGCTGTGACGATGGCTGGCATTTATTGGCCGCCGATGCGGCCTGGGACGTGGCCAACTATCGTGACGGCCGCCTGCCTTCGCCCTTAACCCGTTTGATCATGGCCGATCACGGTGAGTATGTGGCCACGTTGGGGCGGTTACAGGCTTTGGACGCGCGGGGTTTGGTGCGCATACACTTAAGCCATGACGGAGGGGTCTGATGGGGGTTTTGTCGATACTTTGGCATTATGGGCGCGCGAAGCGCCTGCGGTTTACGCAGCGGGCGCCGCTGCTGGCGCACCAGCAGCGGCAGTGGCGTCGTTTTGAGCGGCAGGTATTGGCCCGCAGCCCGTATTTTCAGCCTTATTGCGGCCAGCCTTTGGCGCAGTGGCCGATGATGGATAAGGCCGTGCTGATGCGTGACTTTGACCGCATCAATACCGCAGGCTTGGGCTTAGACGAGGTGTGGCAAACGGCCATGGCGGCTGAACGCAGCCGCGATTTTTCTTCTTCCCTCAATGGCTATGACGTGGGCCTGTCTTCGGGCACCTCGGCCCAGCGCGGGGTGTTTGTGGTCAGTGCCGCAGAGCGGGCCCGGTGGGCGGGGGTGATTTTGGCCAAGCTGCTGCCGCGTGGGCTACGCCACCCGGAGCGCGTGGCCTTAATCTTGCGGGCCAACAATAATTTATACGAGGGCGTGGGCCGTAGCCGTCGCCTGCGGTTTCAGTTTTTTGACCTGATGCAGGCGTTTGCGCCTTTGTGTGCCGACTTACAGCGCTATCAGCCCAGTATTATTGTGGCCCCCGCCCAGGTGTTGTGCGCCCTGGCGCAGGCGGTGCAGCAGGGGCGTCTGATGATGCCGCCGCTGCGGGTGATTTCTGCCGCCGAAGTGCTGTCGGCGGCCGACAGGCAGCTGTTGCAGTCGGTGTTTGGGCAGGTGCATGAAGTGTATCAGGCCACCGAAGGGTTTTTGGCCGCCACCTGTGCCCATGGGCGGCTGCATTTGAATGAGGAATATGTGCTGTTCGAAGAGGAGTGGCTAGACGAACAGCGGTTTGTGCCCATCATCACCGACTTTACCCGGCGCACCCAGCCCATGGTGCGGTATCGCCTCGATGACGTGCTGACCTTAGACCCAAGGCCTTGCCCTTGCGGGTCGGCGACGCGGGTGTTGGCGGCGATAGAGGGCCGGCTTGGCGACGTTGTGCGCTTGCCAGGGCAAGCCGGCGAGCCTGTGGCCCTGTTTGCCGATGCCTTAAATCGAGTGTTTGCCCTGACGTTGCCACGGCAGGCCGATTATCAGCTCACCCAAACGGGGCCGGATGGTTTGCGCCTGGCCGTGGCGGGCGACGCAGCGCTGTGGGCACAGATGCAGCAGGCGTTAATGGCTTATTTTCAGCAGCAGGGGGTGGCCACGGCGGGGCTGTCGTGGCAGCGGGCCGAGCTGCCCGTGGTGCCCAGAGACCAAAAGCGGCGCCGGATTCAGGTGGCGTACGCATGAGCCTGAGGCAGCGGGCATGGCTGTTGCTCACGGCCTGGGGCTTTGTCGGGCTGTGTTACACCTTAGGGGCCACGTTGGCGGGGGACTCGGTGAGGGTTTACCAAACCTGGGTAGACGATGCCGTACCGTTTCGGGTGGAGAGCCTATGGGTGTATTTGTCGTTTTTTGTGTTGGTGCCCTATGCCTTTTTCAGCAGCCGCGCGACACTGCTGCGGCCACTGCGGCGCAGCATGATGTATGCCGCCGTGGCCGTGTTGGCGGCCTATCTGCTTTGGCCCAGCACCATGGTGTATCCCGTGGTGGCCGGAGACACGCTGACGGAGCGGCTGTGGCTGTGGCTACACCAATGGGACACCCAAAGCAACTGCTTGCCCTCTTTGCATGTGATTCTGGCACTGTTGTGTGGGCTGGCCTTAGGCCGTAGCCATCACGGCTGGCGGCGTGTGCTGACCTGGCTGTGGGTGGTGCTGGTGGTGGTGTCGGTGTTGCTGTTGAAACGACATGTGTGGATGGATGTGTGGACGGGGGTGGCGCTGGCGCTGCTGGCGGCGAAAGGGGGAGGATTATGGGGACGTCGGGATTCAATTTGATGGTGGTGCCACTGATGTTGATGGTGGTGTCGGTTTTGGCCGAGGCTGGGTTTAACCGCTGGCGTGGCCAAGCGGTCGACTGGCGCGACGTGGGCTTTAATTTCAACGTGGGCCAAATCATTTTGTGGTTAGGCCGCACCTTGGAAATTGCGGTGTTTGTGTGGGTGTATCAGGCGTTTAGCGGGCATTGGCTGGCGGCTTGGCCTGCCTGGGCCAGCTGGCTGTTTGTGTTTGTGGCCTGGGACTTTTGTTTTTATGTGCTGCACCGTGCCCATCATCGTTGGCGCTGGCTGTGGTGGGTGCATGAGGTGCACCACACGGGCCAACACTTTAACCTGTCTTTGGGGGTGCGCAATGCCTGGTACTCCTCGTTGACCTCGGTGCCTTTTTTTCTGATCTTGGCGCTGCTGGGCGCCACGCCGCTGCAGTTTGTGCTGGTGTCGACGGCCCACTATGCGATCCAGCTGTTTAACCACAACAGCGTCTTGCGTGGCTACGGCCCTTTGGAATGGCTGTTGGTGAGCCCCAACCTACATCGGGTACATCATGGTCATGCCGAGCCCTACCTGAATAAAAACTTTGGCGGGACGTTGAGCATCTGGGACAGGCTGTTGGGCACGTATCAACCCTTATTGCCGCAGCAGCCGCCCGAGTTCGGGGTTAAGGGCAGCCTGGCCACGCACAACCCGCTGAAGGCCAATCACGCCTGGCTGGCGCGCTGGCGTCAAGAGGCGCCGCTGGTGGCCTCGGCCATGCCCAAGCCGATGGCGGTGTTGGCCATGAGTCTGGCGCTGTTCGGCCTGGTTTTGTATTACATCGCCTGGCAGTTCAGCTGGACGTGGTGGCAACAAGGCTTTTGGGTTGGGCTGCTGGCCGTGGGCAGCGTGGCCATCGGCGCCTGGGCCGACGGCCAGCAGCGCCTGGGCCTGCACTGGTGGTGTGTGGGCATTGGGGCGCTGGGCATGTTGGCCCACCTGTGGGGGGGATGACGTGGCCTGACTGAGCTAAGGAAAACGCCGAGCGGC
>JAGNPU010000188.1 GCA_017989485.1 Neisseriaceae bacterium | reverse complement strand
GTACCTACCTTGTGTGGCTGGCGTGGAAGCTGGGCTCTGCCCGTTTTGAAACCCTGGATGTGGACACCGCGCCCGCCCAGCCGGTGAAGTTTTATCAAGGCGCGCTGCTGCAATTTTTAAACCCTAAGGCCTGGCTCATGGCCCTAGGCTCGATTTCCAGCTTTAGCCTAATGGGGGATTTATACGTGCCCTCCGTCATCGCCATCAGCCTGATCATGATCGTGGTTAATCTGATGGCCAGCTTCGTCTGGCTAGGCTTTGGTACCTTAATCAGCCGCCTGCTGAGCAGCCCTGCCTCATGGCGAGCGTTTAATGTGGCCATGGGCGTGCTGACCGCTGCTTGCGTGCCCTTAATCTGGTGGTAAAGCGCCGAGCGCGGGGCTTAAACCCACGCCGGTTGCGGCATTTTTGGCCACATCAAACAGCCTGCCATGCCCTCCAGCAGGCAAAATGACCGTTACTTATCGTGACGCACGGCATACCGTAGTGACAGCACCGCCGCCAACATCAATACCGCAATCACAACCAAACCTAAAGTCATGTCGTCGTTCCCTTCATGAAATAATGCTGGTGCTTGCGCAAGTGCTTGCCAAACAGCAGGCCCAAATAGGTAATAGACACCAGCAGAGTGATGTTCAGCGCCTTAATGCCCACAGGCTGGTCGCCATACAGCACAATGGGCAAAGCCAATAAGGCCACCTTGGCAATGTCCTCAGAAAACCGGGCCCAGGATTCCAGCGTGGCCCGCTCAATAGGCCGATGCCACAAATTCAACCACATGACCACGCCCTCTTCAGAATGATGGCTTAATCCTATCGCAACGCAACACCCTGCGCAACATAAAAGAACCATAAACAATTGATAGTTAATACTTTATTAACAAAACAACGCATAACCAACGCCGCCCTTAACGCCCACGCACAAAAAAAGGACACCCTCTACAGGGTGCCCTTGTTCATGCCTTCAGCCTAGCCTTACATGGCCGAATAATTCGGCCCGCCGCCGCCTTCTGGACACACCCACACAATGTTTTGCGTCGGGTCTTTAATGTCACAGGTTTTGCAATGCACGCAGTTTTGCGCATTGATTTGCAGGCGCTTATCGCCCTCAGGGTTTTCCACAATCTCATACACGCCTGCCGGACAGTAACGGGTTTCTGGCGAGTCATACTCATCAAAATTCACGCTAATGGCCAAGGCCGGGTTTTTTAAGGTCAAGTGGGCCGGCTGATTTTCTTCATGATTGGTGGCCGACAAAAACACGCTCGACAAACGGTCAAAGGTCAACACGCCATCAGGCTTAGGATAATCAATCTTACGGCTGTCTTTGGCCTTTTTCAAAGCCTTATGGTCAGAATGACCATGCTTTAAGGTCCAAGGTGCACAGCCTTTAAAGATGTAGTCATCTAGCGCCGCGTAGGCAAAGGCAATGTACATGCCCCATTTAAACGCCGGGCGAACATTACGGACGCGCCATAGCTCATCGTATAACCAGCTGTTTTTCATGCGCTCCGGATAGCTAAACGATTCTAGCCCCGTCACGCCGTCCACCATGGTGCTCAAGGCCACGAAAACGCCGTCGGCGGCCAACATGCCGGACTTCATCGCCGTGTGTGTGCCCTTAATCCGCGGCACGTTCAAGAAGCCAGCGGCATCCCCCACCAAGAGGCCGCCCGGAAAGTGTAGTTTCGGCAGGCTTTGAATGCCGCCCTCTACCAATGAACGGGCACCATAGGCAATGCGGCGGCCGCCTTTGAAAATTTTGGCAATGTCAGGATGGGTTTTAAACCGTTGAAACTCTTCAAAAGGCGATAAATAGGTGTTTTTATAGTCTAAGCCCACGACCATGCCGACCGCCACCTGATTGTCGTCTAAGTGATAGATAAACGAGCCGCCATAGGTGCTGGTATTCATGGGCCAACCAACGGTATGGGTGACTTTACCCGGCTCAGACACGGCGGGATCCACTTCCCAAATTTCTTTAATGCCCAAACCATAGGTTTGCTTGTCTGAATCATGGGCCAACTTGAATTTTTCAATGATTTGCTTGCTTAAGGAACCACGACAGCCTTCCGCAAACACGGTTTGGTGCGCATGTAACTCCATGCCAGGCTGGTAATGTTCGGTGGGCTCACCGTCTTTGCCTATGCCCATGTCGCCGGTGGCAATGCCTTTTACAGAACCATCTTCGTGATACAGCACCTCGCTGGCGGCAAAGCCTGGGTAAATCTCTACCCCCATGCCCTCAGCCTGCTCGGCCAACCAACGGGTCAGCTGGCCCAAGCTGATGATGTAATTGCCTTCGTTTTGCATGCTCGGTGGCACTATGGGGGATTTAATCGACTTATTTTTGGTCAAAAACAACAGCTCGTCTTTCACCACAGTTCGCGTCACCGGCGCGCCTTTGGCCTGCCAGTCCGGAATCAGTTCGCTCAAAGCCTTGGTGTCTAAAACCGCACCAGACAAAATATGCGCCCCAACCTCAGAGCCTTTTTCCACCACACACACGTTGATTTCTTGATCACGTTGCGCGGCCAACTGTTTCAGTCGGATGGCGGTACTCAGACCAGACGGCCCTGCGCCCACAATCACAACGTCAAACAACATACTTTCGCGTTCTTCTTGCACCATGGTATTGGTTCCTCAAATAATTTTTTTATCTTTTAATTGTACTATGAGTTCATCACTTATACCCATTTCTTTTAAAACTTCCTGGGTATGTTGCCCTAGCTGCGGCGGTAAGCTGTGATATTGAACCGGGGTACGGCTCAGTTTCAAAGGGTTACCGATCACCGTCATAGCACGCTCTGACTCGGTTAAAGAGACACTCATTTCGCGGGCCCTGACCTGTGGCATGGCAAATGCCTCGGCAACATTATTAATCGGCCCGCAGGGCACGTTGGCGGCTTCCAACAGGCTTAGCCACTCGTCTCGGCCCTTGCCCATAAAACACGGCACCATCAGCTCAATCAAGGCATCGCGATGCAATACCCGATCGGGGTTGGTCGCAAAGCGAACGTCGCTCGCCCACTCTGGATGCCCTAAGGCCGCCGCGACGGCCGCAAACTGCTGGTTGTTGCCGCAGGCCAAAATCAAATGCTGATCCAAGCCGGTTTCAAACACCTGATACGGCACGATGTTCGGATGAGCATTGCCCAAACGCGGTGGCACCTCACCCGTGGCCAAGTAGTTCATGCCCACGTTGGCGAGCATATTGACCGCACAATCCAACAGCGACACGTCTATCCACTGGCCTAAACCACTGCTTGCCCGCTCAATCAACGCGGCCTGTATGCCCACAGTTGCCTGTAGGCCTGTGAACAAGTCTACCACAGCCACGCCCACTTTAAAGGGTAAACCATCGGATGGTCCAGTAATACTCATTAAACCAGACATGCCTTGAATAATGTAATCATAACCAGGTTTTTTGGCGTCAGGCCCCGTTTGGCCAAAACCGGTCAGCGAACAGTAAATCAGGCGCGGGTTTAAAGCCTGTACTTGGGCATAGTCTAAACCGTATTTTTGCAGGCCGCCTACCTTATAGTTTTCCATCAACACATCGGCCTCGACGATGAGCTGCTTGATCAGGTCTTGGCCCTCTGGCGTGCTCAAGTCTACCGTCACCGAACGCTTATTGCGGTTCACCCCGGCAAAATAGGCGGACGTGCCGTCGGCAAAACAGGGCGGGGCCCAAGTGCGGGTTTCATCGCCCACTTCTGGTCGTTCAATCTTAATCACTTCGGCGCCTAAATCAGCCAGATGCTGGGTACAGCTAGGGCCGGCCAATACGCGTGACAAATCCAAAACCTTAATCCCTGCGAGTGCTTGCGTGCTCATGTGTGTTCCTTTAACAAATACAGGCAGCCAGGACGAATCCGCAGCTGCCTGTTGGGTGATGACCGATGGCGATTAAGCGAAGGCTTGAATACCGGTTTGGGCACGGCCCAAAATCAAGGCATGAACGTCATGAGTGCCTTCATACGTGTTCACGGCCTCTAGGTTCATCACGTGGCGAATCACATGGTATTCGTCAGAAATGCCGTTGCCACCGTGCATGTCACGCGACACGCGGGCAATGTCTAGGGCTTTGCCACAGTTATTGCGCTTGATTAAAGAAATCATTTCTGGCGCCGCCTGGTGCTCATCCATTAGGCGACCCACGCGTAGGGCTGCCTGTAGGCCTAAGGTGATTTCGGTTTGCATATTGGCCAACTTCAACTGCACCAGCTGAGTGGCCGCCAAAGGACGACCAAACTGTTGGCGGTCTAAGGTGTATTGACGCGCAGCCTGCCAGCAGAACTCAGCCGCACCCATCGCGCCCCAAGCAATGCCGTAACGGGCCTTATTCAAACAGCCAAACGGGCCTTTCAAGCCGGTCACATTGGGCAATAGGTTTTCGGTTGGCACAAACACTTCGTCCATCACGATTTCCCCGGTCACCGAAGCGCGCAAAGAGAACTTACCGTGGATAACGGGCATGCTCAAACCCTTCATGCCTTTGTCTAAGATGAAGCCACGAATGTCGCCCGCGTCATCTTTGGCCCACACCACGCACACGTCGGCAATCGGGCTATTGGTAATCCACATTTTTGCGCCCGACAAAGAATAGCCACCCGGTACGCTTTTGGCACGGGTTTGCATGCTGCCAGGATCAGAGCCCGCATTC
>JAGNPU010000005.1 GCA_017989485.1 Neisseriaceae bacterium | reverse complement strand
GTTTTAAGCGGAGGGCGCGAGCGCTTTTTGCCGTGACGCCAGCACCGCCCCAATCAATAAGGCCAGGGCCGAGAAAATGAGGCCACGGGCCAGCCCGCCAGGGCCGTCGGCCACCCAGCCCACCACTATGGGGCCGACCACCTGGCCCAGGGCGAACACCACGGTAAAGGCGCTGATGCCGGCCGACCAGGAGTCTGGTGGCAAATTATGGCGCACCAGGGCCGTGGTGGAGGCGACGGCGGACAGAAATACGGCCCCAAACACGATGCCAGACACAAACACCACCGGCAGGGCGCTGGTGAAGGCGGGCAGGATGGCGGCCACGCCGAGTAAGCCATTAAACAGCGCCAGTGCTTCGCCGCCCTTAAAGCGTTCTAAAACCTTGGCCCACAGGCGGGAAGAGGCGACCACGGCCACGCCGAGCAGGGTGTAAAACAGGGTGATTCGGTTGGGGGCCATGCCTTGCTCTTTGAGGAGGGCAATGACAAACGTCATGTAGCCGATGTAGCCGACGCCAAACATAAAGTAGCCGGCCAGACCAAATTGAAACTCCCTAATGGCAAAGGGGCGTCGGTGGCCGTTGGGCAAGGTGGTGGCGCCTAGGTCTTTGGTGGGCCACGCCATCAGGGCGGCCGCCAGCAAACAGGCCAGCCCGAGGCCTAGCCATGGCCATTGCCAGGCATGGGCGACGTGGTGTTGTTGCGCCCAGCCTAGGGTGATGGGCACGAGCAGCGCCGACAGGGCAATGCCCAGGCCCGTGCCACCGTAGTAAAGGCCGATGAGCAAACCCGCACGCGCGCTGTGTAAAGAGCCTAGGCGGGCGGCCAAGATCCCCCCGGCAATGAACATAAAGGCGCTGACCACGCCTGAGCCGATGCGCAGCAGCAGTAAGAGGCGGCTGCTGACGACGGTGCCGGACAGCAGCATGATGGCGGCGGCCACAAAGGCGCTCAGCACCAGCAGTCGCCAGATGTCGATGCGGCGCAGTAAGGCGGGCGTCAGCAAGGCACCTAAAAAATAGCCGAGGGCATTGCCGGTGTGCATGGCCCCTGCGATGAAGTAAGACCAGCCCAAATCGCTGCGCATGGGGGGCAGCAAAACGCCATAAGAAAAACGGGTTAGGCCAAGGGCCACGGCGGCGGCCAGAGACAGGGCTAAGGCCGTGAGTAGGGGATGGTCTTGGGCAAAGTCCAAAGGCTGCTTGGGCGTGTGGTGGGGAGGGTGTAGAGTCATATTTCTCGTGGCCCACATCGTTGTGAGGGCGTCTTATGGTGGGTGTTCTGCGCCCTCAGGTGCCGGTTGGGCGGCTGTCCTGGCGGCGTCAGATGGGTTGTGTGTTGGGTCAGCTTACCATTGATGGGGTGAGGCAGGTTTGCGTCGAGGGGCTAGGGCCGCTTTTTTTTCAAGGCTGTTGCATGAAGCAGACGCCTTAAAGGCCCAAAAAACCCCTGAGCCAGACAGGCCTCAGGGGTTGTTCAGGGCTAGGTGGGGTTAGCCCCCCACCACCACAATGTTGAAATAGGCCGGATTGATGCGACGTTGCCACACGGCTTTAATTTGCTCGGGCGTCACGGCCGCCACGGCTTTAGGGTAGTCATCCAAATAGGTGAGCGGCAAATCGTAGAGGCCGATCACGCTAAGATAGCTTAAAAGCTTGGCGTTGGTGTCGATGCGCAGCGGGAAGCCCCCCACCATATTGGCCTGTGCCTGTTGCACTTCTGCCGCGGTCGGGCCTTGCTTGATGTAGTCGGCCAAGACTTTTTGGCTCACGCTTAAGGCTTCTTTGGCCGAGGCCTTTTTGGTTTTGAGGCCGATGCTGAAAGTGCCTTTTTCGCGCGCCGGGCTAAACGAGCTGGACACGCCGTAGGTGAGGCCACGGTTGTCGCGTAGCTCTTTCATCAGGCGTGATTCAAAGCCACCGCCGCCCAAAATATAATTGCCGACCACAAAGGCATAGTAATCAGGGTCGTCACGGGTGATCACCGGATAGCCCATGACGATGCTGGTCTGACTAGACGGGTGGGCAATGTCGCGGCGTTGGCCTTTTTTGTCGGTGTCAACCTTGGGCAGGGCCCGTTGTTCGGCGGCTTTTAGGGGCAGACCTTGTAACAGCTGTTCGGCAATGGTGTTGGCCTGGGCACGGCTGAGGTCGCCGACGATGGACACGGTGGCGTTGTTTTGGGCGTAATGGGCCTGATGAAAGCGCACCAGGTCATCGCGGCTGATGGCACGAATGCGTGCTTCGGAGGTTTTGGCCCCGTAACCATAAGGGTGATCGCCATAGTTTAGCTCGGCATAGGCGCGTGCGCTCAAAAAGCCCGGATTGGTTTCGCCCTGTTTCAGGCTTAAGACCGCGCGGTCCTGTTCGCGTTGTAACACGGCAGCGTCAAAGCGTGGCTTGGTCAACACCAGGTTGGTCAAGGCCACGGTCGGGTTTAACACCTCTTTTTTGCTCAGGCTGCGAAAGCGCACGCTGGCGCTTTCGGTGCCGGCCGAGCTGCCAATGCTGACGGCCAGGTCGGCGGTTCGCTCATTAAAGGCTTCTTCGTCAAACTCGCCGGCGCCGGCGTCCATCAGGCCGCCGGTAAAGCCAGCCACGCCGATTTTATTGGGGTCATCCTGCATGGCGCCTGCGTTAAACGACACGTTGACGTCCACAATGGGGTTTTGGTGGCTTTCAATAAACAAGACTTTGGCGCCATTATTCAGCTGCCAGCTTTGGATCTCAACGGCGTGAGCAACCATGGGGACGGTTGCGATCAGGGCCATTAGGCCTAGGGTTTTCATGCGCATAGGGTCATGGCCTTTCTATGGTTTTTTGGCGGGGTGTATGGACTCTGGCAGCAAGGTCACCACGGTCAGGCGATCGTCGATTAACGATTTGGCGGCGGCTTGAATGTCTTTGCTGGTCACTTTTTGCATGTTTTTCTTCATGGTCTCTTCGGCCTCATGACCAAAGCCAACCGTTTCCAAATAGCCCATGCTCAAAGCCTGGCCTTCCATAGAGTCTTTTTTGTACACGTCGGCGGCATCCATTTGGTTGCGGATGCGCTTGAGTTCGGCAGCCGACACGCCGTTTTGGGCGATGTCGCTGACCACGTCCTTGAGCGCCTGTTCTAATGTGGCCAGGCTTTGGCCTTGGGTGGGCATGGCGGTAAGGGTAAACAGGTTTTCGCCGCGGCTGTAGAGGCCATAGCCGGCGCTGACGTTGAGGGCAATCTTGTCTTCACGCACCAGTTTTTTGCTCAGGCGGCTGGCCTCGTGACCGTCTAGGACGGCACTTAACATGGCCAAGGCATAGGGTGCTTGGTCGTCAAGCTTGATCAGCTTCGGGGCTTTATAGGCCAAAGCCAATATGGGCAGCTCAGAGGGGGCGCTCACCTGTACCCGCTTAATGCCTTTTTGGGTGGGCTCGGCTTGGGGTTTGCGTACCGGCAGGGTTTGGGGCTTAAAACCACCAAATTCACGTTGCACAATGGCCAGGGTGTCCTCGGCATTGACGGCGCCGACCACAATCACGGTGGCGTTGTTCGGGGCATACCACTGTTTGTACCAGGCGCGTAAGTCTTCTGCCTGCATGTGGTCTAAGTCGTTCATCCAGCCGATGACGGGCAGGCGGGAAGGATTGGCAATGAAGGCGTTGGCCAACAGGCTTTCCCACAGCACGCCGCCGGGGGTGTCGTCGGTGCGCATGCGGCGCTCTTCTTTAATGACGGCCATTTCATTGGTAAAGGCTTCGTCGCTGAAATTGAGGTTGACCATGCGGTCGGCTTCGAGCTTGAGCATTTCGGGCAGGGCGCTGGCCGCCGTGGTTTCGTAATACACGGTTTGGTCTTGGCTGGTGAAGGCGTTGAACTGGCCCCCAGTGGCGGCCACCTTGCGGCTGAATTCGCCTGCGGGCACGCTGTGGGTGCCTTTAAACATCAGGTGCTCTAGCGCATGGCTGAGGCCGGTGGTGCCGTTGAGCTCGTCGATGCTGCCGACGCGATACCAAATTTGGGACACGGCAACGGGGGCGCGATGGTCTTCTTTAATAATGACTTTAAGGCCGTTATCTAAGGTCTGGGTTAGGATTTTGGCCTGTATGGGCAGGGCCGCAATGCCCAATAGTGTGATTAATGTGAAACAAATCCGACGCATTTATTTATCCCCTCATGATTTACCGATACAATGGTAGGTATTTACAGCCTTATTCCAAGACAAGCAGAATTATGTTTAGTTTCTTTAGAAGAAAAAAGTCGACACCGGATCAAACCGAAGCGCAAAAACCAGCCACGGATGTGGTTGAACCCCTTATTGAACCGACGCCAGAGGCCAGACCGGCAGCCGAGCCCATTCCTGAGTATGAAGAATCCCATGGGGATAGGCAAGCCTTAACGGTGGACGAGACGATGCCGCCGGCCGACGCCGTGCCAACGCCAGCGGTCTATGACGTTGTGGAACCTGAGCCAGAACCTGAGCCAGAACCTGAGCCAGAGCCAGAGCCAGAGCCAGAACCTGAGCCAGAACCAGAGCCAGAACCTGAACCTGAGCCAGAACCAGAACCAGAACCAGAGCCAGAACCAGAACCAGAACCAGAACCAGAACCAGAACCAGAACCAGAACCAGAACCAGAACCAGAACCACTGACCCTGCCCGCCGTGGCGTCGACGCCTGAGCCCAAAGCCAAACTGAGTTGGGCACAGCGGTTGAAGCAAGGGTTGAGCAAGTCGCGCAATAAGCTGGGCAAATCTTTGGCCAGCGTGTTTGGTGGCGGCCAGATTGACGATGAGCTGTATGAAGACTTAGAAGCGGTGCTGCTGACCAGCGACATGGGCATAGAGGCCACGGAACACTTGCTCAATGAAGTGCGTGAGCGGGTGAGCTTAAAAGGTTTAAAAAATGCGCTGGAATTACGCCAGGCCTTACAAGAGGCGCTGACGGAATTGATTTTGCCCTTAGAGCAGCCGCTGGTGTTGCCCGAGCAGGACGGCCCTTATGTGATCATGATGGCTGGGGTGAACGGCGCCGGCAAAACCACGTCCATTGGCAAACTGGCCAAGTATTTTCAGTTACAGGGCAAAAGCGTGTTGCTGGCCGCCGGCGATACTTTTCGCGCGGCCGCGCGTGAGCAGCTGATGGAGTGGGGCGAGCGCAACAACGTCACCGTCATCAGCCAGGGCGGTGGCGATTCTGCTGCGGTGTGTTTTGACGCCATTCAGGCGGCGAAGGCGCGCAACATCGATGTGGTTTTGGCCGACACCGCTGGCCGTTTGCCCACACAAATGAACTTGATGGAAGAAATTAAAAAAGTAAAACGCGTGGTTCAAAAAGCCATACCCGATGCACCACACGAAATCATTTTGGTGTTGGACGCCAATATCGGTCAAAATGCGTTAAGCCAGGTGGCTGCTTTTGACGACGCCTTAGGGTTAACTGGGTTGATATTGTCTAAGCTAGACGGCACGGCCAAAGGCGGCGTGATTGCGGCCTTGGCCAAAAATCGACCGGTACCGGTGCGCTTTATTGGCGTGGGTGAAGGCATAGATGATTTGCGCCCCTTTACCGCCGCCGAATACGTTGAGGCCTTATTGGGCCCAGACGAGCAGGCCCATTAGGCCTCACACTGACAGAAAGTATGCAAAAATGATTCGTTTCGAACAAGTGAGCAAAACCTATCCGGGTAACTTTACGGCTTTAAAAAACTTAAGCTTTGAGGTTCATCATGGCGAGATGGTGTTTTTGGCCGGACACTCTGGTGCCGGCAAGTCCACCATTTTGAAACTGGTGGCGGGGATTACCAAGCCGACTTCTGGTAAAGTGCTGTTTAACCAGCAGGATTTAAGCAAGCTGAATGACAATCAGCTGGGCTATATGCGCCAGCACATTGGGATTGTGTTCCAAGACCATAAAATCCTGTTCGACCGCAACGTCATCGACAATGTGTTGCTGCCCCTACAAATCGTTGGCTATCGCCGCGATCAGGCGATTGAACGCGCCCTCGTGGCCATCGACAAAGTGGGCCTAAAGGGTAAGGAGCTGGCTCGGCCAGAAAGCCTGTCTGGCGGCGAGCAGCAGCGCCTGTGCATCGCGCGGGCGGTGGTCAACAAGCCCAGCCTGTTGATTGCCGATGAACCATCGGCCAACCTAGACCGCGCCTACGCCTTAGACATTATGGAACTGTTTCGCTCCTTTCATCAGGCCGGCGTGACGGTCTTGGTGTCGGCTCATGATGAAACCTTGATGGCCGACTATGGCCACCGTATTTTGCGACTCAAAGAAGGGCAGTTAAGCGCATGAGGCTTTTTACTTTACACATTATTGCGGCCAAGCGCGCCCTCTCGGCGCTGTGGCAACAGCCTATCGGCAGCCTGTTCACCTTTGCCATGTTGGCCGTGGCGATGACCTTACCCTTGGCCTTATATCTCGGGGTACAAAGCAGCTCGCCCTTTATTGGTCAGCTGGCCAAAACGCCGCAGATTACCGTGTATATGGACAGAGAGGCTTTGGAAAGCGATATTGCCACGGTGGAAAGCGCCTTAGACGACCTAGACAGCGTGGCCAAAATTGACTTTGTCAGCAAAGACGTCGCGCTGGAGCAGCTGCAGCTGGGCATGGGCGAAAATGATTTGGTGTCGTTAATGGACGGCAACCCGTTGCCGCATGCCTTTGTGGTGACCCCAAAACAAATGGACACCAAAGACCTGTTGGCCCTAAAAGACACCTTGGCGATGCTGCCTATGGTGGATCAGGCCAGCGTTGACGCAGAGTGGGCACAAACCATCCAAAAAATCATGCATTTGGTGAATCAGCTGACCCTGTTTTTGGCCATTACCCTGAGCCTGGCCTTTGTGCTGGTGGCCCACAACACCATCCGCCTACAAATTTTGTCGAAAAAAGAAGAGATCGAGGTCACCAAGCTGTTGGGGGCGTCCTCATCGTTTATTCGACGGCCGTTCTTGTATCAGGCGATATGGCAGGGCGTGTTTTCCAGCCTGCTGAGCCTGATTTTGTGTTCATGGATTGTGACCGGCGCGCAAAAGCTGTTTGATGAAGCCTTTAGCACCTATGGCGTGGTGTTCCACTGGCGCTTTTTTACCGTGCCAGAAGTCATCGTCGTGTTCGTGGTGGTGAGTTTATTGGGCATTTTAGGCGCTTATTGGGCCACCCAACAGCATTTGAATAGCTATCAGTCTAAGGCTTAATCAAGCTTAAAAAAAGCCGCGCACTCGGGTGATCCGAGCGCGCGGCTTTTTGGTGGGTGAGGCGGTCAGTGCACCGCTGTCGCGCTGCCAGCGTGCAGCAGCCGCTGCCCCAATAAGGCCACCAGTAACACCACCAGGCCGGCCCCTAGGGTAATGGTGAACGCCGTGGTGATGCCGAAGTGGTCGATGACGGAGCCGGCAATGGCGGCGCCCACCGCCACGCCGATGCCCAGGCCGGTCACCATCCAGGTCAGGCCTTCGGTCAGCTTGGCTTCGGGCACTATGGTTTGTACCAGGCCCATGGCGATGATCATGGTGGGGGAGAAGAACACGCCGGCAATCAAGACCACGACCACCAAGAACCAAATATTGCTGGCAAAAAAGAAGGGGATGGCGGTGATGGCGGTGGCCAGGGCCGCCCATAAAAACAGCTTGGCCAAGGGTGTTTTGAGCTTGAGGGTGCCAAAAATCAGGCCGGCAATGCAAGAGCTTAAGGCGTAGGCCGACAGCACCAGGCTGGCGGCCGCCGGTTGGCCTTGGGCCTTGGCAAAGGCCACGCTGATGACGTCGATGGTGCCGACGATGGTGCCTAAGGCGATCAGGGCCAACACCAAGATTTGGACCGGCTTAAGGGTCAAGACCGAGGGGCCTCTAGGCCCGCTGTGATTAAGTACGGGCGGTTCTGTGGCCTTTTGCGACACAAAGACGTAGACGCCCATGGCCAGCAGCAGGGCGGCCACCAAAATGCCGGCCTCGGGAAACAGGGCCACGCTGAGGCCAACCGAAATGGGCGGCCCCACAATAAAGCAAATTTCATCCAACACGGACTCAAATGAAAACGCCGTGTGCAGCTTCGAGCTGCCGCGATACAGCTGGCTCCAGCGCGCCCTAACCATGGCCGACATGCTGGGCATACAGCCTGCCAGCGCCGCAAACACATACAGCGTCCACTCGGGTGCGTCGAATCGGGTGGCGGCAAACAGCGCCACCAGCGCCAACACGCACACCAGGCTGACCCAGGGCAAGACGGTGCTTTGGCCAACGCGGTCAACGGCGCGGGAAATTTGCGGCGCCAAAATCGCCATGGAAAACGCGAACGTGGCCGCGACGGCGCCGGCGAGCCAGTAAGAGTCATGGGTTTGCGCCAGCATGGTGATGATGCCAATGCCGGTCATCGATAGGGGCATCCGCGCCAAAAAGCCGGCGCTGGAAAAGGCTTTGGTGCCGGGTTGCTGAAATAAGATACTGTATGGGTTGGCCATACGAACTCCAAATAAAGTAGGAAGGCGTGAATCGTTCGCTACTGTAATTGACATACGCAGTGTATGTCAATTAATATGTGTGCATTATGTTCATAGGCAAACCCATGACCCGTCAAACCCGTGCCCAGATGATGGCCGACACCCGTGCCAAACTGTTGGCCACCGCCCAGCAATGGTTTACCGAGAAAGGCTATGCCGACACGGTCATGGATGACTTAACCGCGGCCGTCGGCCTCACCCGCGGGGCGCTGTATCATCATTTTGGCAACAAAGAAGGCCTGTTTTTGGCCGTGGCGTTAAATTTGGATGAGGTGCTGAATCGGCGTTTAGACGTGCTGGCGGCGGCGCAGCCCAACGCGTGGTCGGCACTGTTGGCGCGTTGTGATGAGTATTTGGCCATGAGTTTAGAGCCAGAAGTGCAACGGATTTTACTGCGCGATGCGCCTGCGGTGTTGAGCAGCGACGATTTAGAGGCCAGCCGTCGGGGCTGCGTGCTGTCTTTACAAGATTTATTACAACAATTACAAGAAGAGGCCGTAATGATCGCCGCCCCCACCGAACTCTTGGCGACCATGCTCAATGGGGCCTTAATGGAGGCGTCTTTTCGAATTGGCCGGGTGGCTTTGGCCCAGGCGGCTTTGGTTGAGTCTCAGGCCATGTACCGCCATATGTTGGCCGGCTTTCGCTGTGATGGTGGGTGAGCGCTCGACAGGTTTTACAACGTGCCTTATCCACAGGCGTACCCTACGAAAGGGGTGGTTGCGCGATAAACCATAGTCTGTTGATGGCTCTGCTGGCGTAGCGTGGGTCGCGACCCACGGGGTTTGGCTTTTGTGCTGGGGCCGTGGGTCCGCTGCGCTTGACCCACGCTACCGCATGTTGGCCGTCACTAAATCATGATTGGCGCCACGCTTACCCACAACTTATCTTATCCACAGGCTACTTTTAAGGCTCATCCGATGTCGGCGTGGCACAGCGTTTCAAGCGGGTGCTAAAGGTGCTGCCCTTGCCCACAATGCTGACGACTTTTAGCTCGGTTTGGTGTAAGGCCAGGACATGCTTGGTGATGGCTAAGCCTAAGCCGGTGCCGCCAAGCTTACGGGTGCGGCCGGTGTCGACGCGATAAAAGCGTTCGGTGAGTCGGGTCAGGTGTTCTTGGGCGATGCCCAAGCCCGTGTCGCTGACCGAAAAGTAAGCATCCTGGCCTTTTTTACTCAATAAAATCTCAATCTGGCCTGTGGCAGGCGTATAGCGTACGGCGTTAAAGGCCAGATTGCTTAAGGCGGCATACAGGTCGCCATGGCTGCCTTGTGCCCATAGGTCAGGCTCGATTTTGGCGGTGATGAGGTGCTGGCCTTGCGACAGGTTTTTGGCAGCTTGGGCGATTTGCTCGGTCAAGGCCGACAGGTTAATCGTTTCTTGGTCTTGGCATTCTTGTTTGCTTTCCAGCCGCGACAGCGTGAGTAAATCGCTCACCAAGCTGTGCATGCGTGAGGCTTCTGACTGCATTAAGCCAATAAATTCCTGCTGTTGGGGACGGTCTAAGTCGGGGAGGTCGGCCAGGGTTTCCAAAAACCCATTGATGACGGTCAGCGGCGTGCGCAATTCGTGAGACACGTTGGCAATAAAGTCGGTGCGGGTGGCGTGCAGCTGTTCGAGGTCGGTTAAATCTTGGCTGATCAGCAGGCGATAGCTGCCGTCAAAAGGGGTGAGGCTGATTTGCAACACCCGTTCCAAATAAGGCCCCTTGGGCAAGGTCAGCTTGAGTTGGTTTTGGGCAATCAAGGGCTGCTCTAAGAAGGCATGGAATGCTGGCGCGCGGATGAGGTTTTTCAAAATGCCCTTGGTGTCGGCACTGCGGTCTAAATTAAAGTGGGTGAGGGCCAGCTGGTTAAACCATTCGATGCGGCCGTCTGCGTCCAGAATAATGACGCCGTTGGGCATGGCCTCGGCGGCGGCGTTAAAGCGCAGCAGGGCGGTGCTGAGCTTTTGCTTGCGGCGCTTGCGGCTCTTGGTTTGGCGCAGGAGTGTGGCAAAAATAGGGCGCCAGGTGCCGATGCCGCGGGGGACGCTGCGTACCTTGGGGCGTTTAAGCCAGCGGATGAGCAGGCCGATTTGGTAGAGGTGGCCCACCAGCCAGGTGCCCAGTAACACCATAAAGACCCAAAGAGCGGTTTCGCTGCTGCCGGTGTGGGCGCCGACGATGAACGGCGGAATCAGGCACAGGCCAAGGGTCAGAAGGTTTTTTAAAAAAAATCGGCTAATCATAAGGGTTAGGACGTCTGGGGTTTGGTGGATAAGCGATAGCCAGCACCGCGGACGGTTTGGATCAGGTGTTCGCAGCCGCCAACGGCCAGTGCCTTACGCAGGCGGCGAATGTGGACGTCGACGGTGCGTTCTTCCACAAACACATGGTCGCCCCAGACCAGGTCTAATAGCTGGCGACGGGAGTACACCCGCTCGGTGTGGGTCATGAAAAAATGCAGTAACTTAAATTCGGTGGGGCCGAAGGGCAATACTTGGCCCTGGGCGCTGACCACGTGTTCGGTTGGGTCTAGGGTCAGGCCTTCAATGTGGACGGACGTGTCGGTTTTTTGCGGTGCGCGGCGGCGCAGCAGCGCGTTGATGCGGGCCACCAGTTCCCGTGGCGAAAACGGCTTGGTCAAATAGTCGTCAGCGCCGCCGTTAAGGCCTTGCTCTTTGTCCAGCTCGTCGCCGCGGGCGGTCAGCAAAATAATCGGCAAGTCTTTGCTGCGCGGGTCTTGCCGCAGCTGCTTGGTAAACTGCACCCCCGACATGCCCGGCAACATCCAATCCAACAACACCACGTCCGGCAGGCTTTGCGCCAGCAGCGGCTGGGCTTCTTCTATGCTTTCGGCCGCCAAGACCGTAAACCCTGCTTGGCTGAGGGTAAACTTAATCAGGGTCATGATGGCGGCTTCATCTTCTACAACCAGGACGGTGACGGGCATGGTGGTTCCTTAAAGAGTCTTGTATGGGCCTAGCTTAACCGCTTTATGTGACGGGATTGTGACAAACCCAGGGTCTTGATCAGGGGCCTGTCACAATCAGTCACCGCGATAGGCCAGACGCAGCACCAGGTTGTCGCGGTGGACCAATTCTTCTTCGGCCCGATAGCCTAGCTTGGCCTCAATTTGGTGTGAGGGGGTGCGGCACAGCAGGCGCGCCTCTTGGGCATTGTAGTTGATCAAGCCGCGGGCAATTTCCTCGCCGTTGGGGTTTAAAATGGCAATCACCTCGCCGCGTAAAAAATCACCGCTGACGCCCATACAGCCTATGGGCAATAGGCTAGAGTGTTTTTGGGTGAGGGCCAAGACGGCGCCTTGATCAATGGTGATCTCGCCAGACACATGCAAATGCCCCATAAGCCATTGCTGACGCGCATTCAGGCGGGTTTTGCTGGGGCTCAGGAAGGTGCCTATGGCCTCGCCCTGGGCCAGGCGCACCAACACGTTGGCCTCGTGGCCTGAGGCGATGACGGTGGCGGCACCGCTGACGGCGGCGCGTTTGGCGGCGATGATTTTGGTGTACATGCCGCCGGTGCCGACGCTAGAGCCGGCACCGCCGGCCATGGCCTCGAGTTCAGGCTGGCCGGCTTGGGCACGGCTGATGAACTGGGCATTGGGGTTTTTGCGCGGGTCGGCATCATAGAGGCCCACCTGATCGGTTAAAATCACCAGCGCATCGGCTTCCAACAGGTTGGTCACCAAGGCGCCCAGGGTGTCGTTGTCGCCCAGCTTGATCTCTGTGGTGGTGACGGTGTCGTTTTCATTAATAATCGGCAAGATGTTTAAGGCCAACAGCGTTTTTAAGGTGCTTTTGGCATTTAAATAACGGGTGCGGTCGGCCAGGTCTTCATGGGTGAGCAAAATTTGGGCGGTTTGGATGCCCTGCTTGGAAAAAACCTGCTCATAGGCCTGTGCCAGGCCCATTTGGCCGACGGCCGCCGCCGCTTGCAATTCGTTAATCGCCTTGGGGCGGACCTGCCACTGCAGGCGTTTCAGCCCTTCGGCAATGGCGCCGCTGGACACCAAAACCACTTTTTTGCCCATGTTTTTCAGCGCCGCAATTTGCGCCGCCCAATTGCTTAAGGCGACCAGGTTGACGCCTTCACCTTCATTGGTGACCAGGCTGGAGCCCACTTTGACCACGATGGTTTGGGCGTCTTGTAAAGAAGAAATATTGTCGATCATGTCAGTTCACAGATAGGGGTTGGTCATGCGGCAAGTGCTCATCAGGATTATGGGCCTGAATGCGTAAAAAAACCAGAGGGCCGTGGGCGCTCTGGTTAGCTTAGGCGAGAAAGGCTTAGGCCTCTTCGTCTTTTTTGCCTTCCGGCGGCTCGATTTGTTCGGCGTAACCACATTCTTTTTGCGGACAAACCTTTTCCGTGCCGCGGCGCTTGGTGACCTTAATGGTCAAAATCGGCCAGGCGCACTGCGGGCAGGGCTCTTCAATCGGCGGATTCCAGGTGGCGTATTTACACGTTGGGTAGGTTTCGCAGCTGTAGAACAGTTTGCCGTAGCGGCTTTTACGCTCAATCAAATGGCCTTTTTTACATTCAGGACACTCAATGCCGGTGTCTTTGGGTTTCTCCAAAGGCTCGATGTGCTTACATTTTGGGTAATTGCTACAGCCAATAAACTTACCGTAACGGCCTTTTTTGTACACCAGTTCGCTGTCGCATTTAGGACAGGTACGGCCTTCGACCACGGTGGGTTCTTCCGCCTCTTTGGCGGCTTCTTCTGCGGTGGCGTTGACGTCACGGGTGTAATCACATTCGGGATAGCCAGAGCAGCCAATAAAGCGGCCGCGCTTGCCAAAGCGGATCATGAGCGGGTGAGCGTTACACTTAGGGCACACCTCTTCCAACATCTCGGTGGTGATTTCGGCGCGTGGAATGTCTTCTTTTTCTTTGACCTGCTTGTGAAAGCCGTCCCAGAATTTTTCCATCACTGGAATCCACTTACGCTCGCCTTTGGCAATCTCGTCCAGCTGGTTTTCCAGCTTGGCGGTAAAGTTATAGTCCACGTATTGGCCGAAGTGTTCGGTCAAAAACTTGTTCACAATGTCGCCGGTGTCGGTCGGCAAGAAGCGTTTTTGATCGACGGTCACGTATTCGCGGTCTTTCAGCGTCGAAATAATGCTGGCGTAGGTCGAGGGACGGCCAATGCCAAATTCTTCTAGTGATTTGACCAACGAGGCTTCCGAGAAGCGCGGTGGCGGCTGGGTAAAGTGCTGCTCGCCGTAGAGTTTGTCTACCGGCAAAACGTCGCCTTCATTCAGCGCTGGCAGCTTGGCCTGGTCTTCTTTGTCGCTGTTGTCGTCGACGTCTTCTTCGTAAACGGCCAAGAAGCCGGCAAACGTCATGACTTGACCGGTCACGCGGAACACGCCGTCCCCCATGCTGATGTCGACGCTGGTGGTGTCAAATTTGGCCTTGGCCATTTGGCTGGCCACGGTGCGCTTCCAAATCATTTGGTATAAGCGGAACTGGTCGGCGGTCAAAAACGGTTTGACCGCTTCTGGGGTGCGATAAACCGAGGTGGGGCGGATGGCCTCATGCGCCTCTTGCGCATTTTGGGCGCGGGTTTTATAGGTATTCGGCGTTTTCGGCAGGTGGTCGCTGTCCATCTTGTTTTCGATGTAATGGCGAATTTCAGTCAGCGCTTCTTGCGCCAGCGTCACCGAATCGGTACGCATATAGGTAATCAAGCCGATGGGGCCTTGGCCCACGTCCATGCCTTCATACAGCTGTTGTGCCGTACGCATGGTGCGGTCGGTGGTCATGCCCAGTTTACGCACGCCCTCTTGTTGCAGGGTCGAGGTGGTGAACGGCGCGGCCGGATTACGGGTGCGTTTTTTCTTTTCAATCGTGGTCACCACGGCTTCTTTGCCGGTGAGCTGATCTAAGATGGTTTGCTGCGCTTCGTCGGTGCCCATGGCGAACTGATCGAGCTTGTTGCCGTTGAAATGGGTCAGCTTGGCGGTGAATTTTTGACGGCCTTTATGGCTGTCAAAGTGCATCGACCAGTATTCTTGGGTGACAAAGGCTTTGATTTCATTTTCGCGTTCGCAAATCAGGCGCAGGGCCGGGCTTTGCACGCGGCCGGCGGACAGGCCGCGGCGTATTTTTTTCCACAACAGCGGCGACAGGTTAAAGCCCACTAGGTAATCTAGGGCGCGTCGGGCCTGCTGGGCGTCGACCAGGTCTAAAGACAGCTCGCGCGGATTGGCCAAGGCCTCAAGCACCGCATTTTTGGTGACCTCGTGAAACACCACGCGCATAGGCTTGAGGTGTTTGAGGTTTTTCTTGCTGGCAATGATTTCCTGTAAGTGCCAAGAAATCGCCTCGCCTTCCCTATCCGGGTCAGTGGCCAGATAAAGGTTTTCCGCATCTTTGGCGGCGCTGACAATGGCGTCGACGTGCTTGCTGTTGCGGCTGACCAACTGATATTTCATTTTGAAATCGTTGTCAGGATCCACGGCGCCCGTTTTGGGCACCAGATCGCGCACGTGACCGTATGAAGCCAAGACCTCATAGTCACTGCCTAAATATTTTTTTAATGTTTTGGCCTTAGAGGGCGACTCGACAATTAATAAGTTTTTCGACATATACTCTGTAACCGATATAAAAAGATTGCCCAGAAGGCAATCATAAGCTATTGCATGGTAGGTTCGCCTTGAATGGCGGCTAGTAGTTCGTCTCCAATCAAGACCGGCAGTTCCGATTCTTGTGCCCACAGCACGATTAAGGTGAGCATTTTGGTGTTTTTAGGGGTGACTTCATCGTGCGGCAGCTGCATCAGCGCATCGATGATGATCTCCCGTTGCAGCGCATTAATGGCCTGTTCGGTTTCCAAGAACTGCATCAGGCCCCACACGTCGTCGGGTAAATAAGCATGTTCTTCTGCGGTATAGACACGCATGCCATGACTTAATTCCAAAGCGGGATAATCAAAGATTTGGGGCTGGCGCAGACGGTCTAGCCAATCTAAAGCGTCCACGATGTCTACTTGATCAAAACCAGCGTGCTCGAGATAGGCACCCAAATCTTCCCGTGGCGGGCAATCGGCCAAATCTTGGAAGTTTTCGATTAAAAAAGTAAACACTTCAAACATATTATATTCTCTTAATGAGTTGTATTTTCAGGAAAGTCTTTGAAAGCGGCCACCTGCTAAGGGGTGGACGATACCTGATAACTCTAATTGCAGCAATTGAGCATACACATCTGCAGCAGGAATGCCAAGTTTTTGTGTTAAGCCATCTGGGTGGATGGGGTCAAAACCCATGGCGTCTAGGCAGGCCTGTGCCTGCGTGGATAACAGGGGCAGCGCGGCTTGGGTGGGGGACGGGTTGGTAGATGGGGGGGAAGGCTGAATATACAAGGGCAGCTCTGCCAGAATGTCGGCCACGTTCTCGACCAGCGTGGCGCCCTGCTTGAGC
>JAGNPU010000187.1 GCA_017989485.1 Neisseriaceae bacterium | reverse complement strand
GGGTAAAGCCCACCACCGCCCCGTCCGCTTCGGCCACCAATAGCCACATGGGTTCAACATCGTCCATAAACCGCTGCCAGTTGATTCTGGCCTGTTCTGGCCCTAGGTCCACCTGATAAAAAACCTGATACTTCTGCCACAGGGCTAGCCAATCATCATAATCGGCCACCACCGCCAAACGAACCTGTATGGATAACATCGTGTCTTCCTTTGCAATGAAGGTAAAAGCCTGTGCGCCGAAGCCAAGGCGGCTCACACAAACCGATAGCCAACCCCAACCTCGGTAATCAAATGCTGGGGCATGGCCGGATGATCTTCTAATTTCTGGCGCAAATGACCCATATAGATGCGTAAATAATGCGGCTGCTCCACGTAATTAGGCCCCCAAACCACGTTCAGCAAATGCCTTTGGGTGCAGACTTTGCCTTTTTGACTGACCAGTTCAACCAGTAAGGTATATTCCGTAGGGGTTAAATGCACGTTCACCCCGTTTTTTTGCACCAGTCGATGCACCACGTCTATGGATAAATCACCCGTCACATACGGTTGACCTTGATTTTGTGGCTGCATCCGTCTCACCTGTACCCGCAACCGTGCCAAAAACTCGGGAATGCCAAACGGCTTGGTGATGTAATCATCGGCCCCCGCGTCTAGGGCCGCGACTTTTTCACCTTCATCGTGGCGCGCGGTGAGGACGATGATGGGCGCACTCGACCACTGGCGATAGTCTTGAATAAACCGTTTGCCGTCGCCATCGGCCAGGCCTAAATCCAACACCACACACTCGGGCTGACGTGAGGCGGCTTCAATCAAGCCACGCTTCACGCCATCGGCTTCAAACACCCGCCATCCTTCCTCACTCAAGGCCAAGGCCAAAAAGCGGCGGATATGAGGGTCATCCTCAATGATTAAAATGGTTTTGTGTCCGTCCATGGTCTCACTCTATGCTGGGTGCGGGACGCAACGGCAGGGTAAACCAAAAATGGCTGCCGCGACGGTCGCTGCGTAAGGCCGCATCAATCTGTCCAGCATGAGCGGTTATGATGGTTTTGGCAATGCTTAATCCCAAGCCTGTCCCCACATTATGACTTTCCTTCTCGCCCCGGGTAAATTTTTCAAACAGCTCGGCCACATGAGCCGGGTGGATGCCCTGACCCTGGTCCAAAACCGACACCTGCAACCACTGCGGCAACACCTTGACCTCAATACGCACCTGAGCGGGCGCAGCACTGTATTTAATCGCATTGTCCAGCAGATTGCTCAATACCCGCTCCATCAAGACCCCATCGCATTCGACCAAGGGACAATCGACGGGCACCTTGGTTTGCAGCACGACCTCTGGATGCGTAAACAACGCTGCTCGGGTGACGCTGCCGATCAGCTCTTCCATAGAGTGCCACTCTTTATTCAGGGCAAACTGATCGCTTTGCAAACGGGCCATTTCCAACAAATTAGACACCATGGCAAACAGCCTTTGGGCACAGTCATGAATCGCCGTCAGGCTTTCGCCCACCTGCTCGGCAGGCAGCTGTTGATGCGTTTGCGCCAGCCACTGGGCCTCACCCATTAAGGCCGTTAACGGCGTCCGCAAATCGTGGGAAATGGTCGCCAACAGCGTGTTGCGCATTTGCTCAGAGGCCACCCCCATGGTGGCCTGTTGGGCCACGGCGGCAAAATGGATGCGCTCTAACGTCAAGGCAATCAGGCTGGCCAATACGTCTAGCTGGCGCCGTTTTTCTGGCAGCCACAATGACTGAGGGTCATCTGGGGCAATGGCCAGAATGCCGCGGATCCGAATCGGGGCCTTGAGCGGCAAATACAAATACCCGTGTTTGGGCAAGGTGTCGGTGCCAAAGCCGGCCTCTTTTTCATGGGCATAAGCCCATTGTGCAATGGACAGATTCACGTCCGGCGCTGCCTGAGTAGGATGGAGCTGTTCGCCTAAATCAGGTAAGAAAAACACCACCTTGCCCTTAAACTCCTGCAGCAACACGGTTTGGCTTTGAATAATGATTTCGTCAAACTCCAACTGCCCAGACAGGTTTTTGGCAAATTCAAATAGCGACACGGCCCGCTGCTCTCGCCGATTGGCGGTTCGGGCGCGCAGCTTTAAATGCAGGGCGTATTGGCCCGTCAACAGGCCAACGCCCAACATCACCACAAAAGTAATTAAATACTGCACGTCTCTGACCGCAAAAGAGTGTTGCGGCAGCACAAAGCCAAAGTCAAACAGAGCCACGCTGATCACTGAGGCAAAGACGCCAACGCTGCGGCCATAGCGCACGCTCATGGCCACCACCAACACCAAAAACAGCATAATGATATTGGCATTGTCTAAAATGTTGGCCAAGGGATACAAAGCCAAACCCAGGCCGCAGCTGGCCAGTAGGGTCAATAGATAAGGCAAGGCCCGTGGCCACCACGCCTGTGCCGCCGGCGCATCGGCGCCCGACGACGGCGTGGCCACGATGGGCTTGACCGTACGGCCCGTGCCTACCCCCCCCACATGCACCACATTGATTTCCGGCGCCAAGGCGCGCACCCGCCACGCCACGCTTTTCTGCCACGGCCACCAGCCTTCTTCGGCCAGGCACATGATGTGGGCTAAATTATGCTCTCGCGCATAGGCCACCCATACCGGCAGCGCCCGCTCGCTTTGGGTATAGCTCGTCTGGGCGCCGAGGCTTTCGGCAAAACGCAGCTGTGCCGTCACCGCCCCCTGCCGCGTTGGTGCTTCTTTTTGCCCACAGGGCGTGTCCACAAACAATACGTGCCACTCCGCCCCCAGCTGACCCGCCATGCGGGCGCCGCTGCGCACCAGGTGCTCGTCTACCGCCGTGCCGCTCAAACACACCAATACCCCAGCATCGGTTTGCCAAACGCTTTGAATCGCCTCACGCTGGCGATGGGTTTTGACATCGGCCTCAATGCACTCTGCGGTACGCCTGAGCGCAATTTCACGCAGGGAAATCAGATTGCCCTTGCGAAAAAAATGCTGTTGGGCACGCCGTGCCTGCGCCGGTGCATAAATGTGGCCGTCGTGTAGGCGTTTGGTCAACTCTTCCGCAGTGGTGTCGACCAAGACTATCTCATTGGCGCCGTCGAAAAACGCATCGGGCACGGTCTCGTGGATGGCCACGCCGGTGATGTGTTCAATCACCCCATTAAGGCTCTCTAAATGCTGCACGTTAAGCGTGGTCCACACGTCTATGCCCAAGTCCAACAGTTCCACCACGTCCTGCCAACGCTTAGGATGGCGGGCGCCCACCACATTGCTGTGCGCCAGCTCGTCCACCAGCAATAGCTCGGGCTGGGCCGCAATCGCCGCATCCAAATCAAACTCCAGCACCGGCTTGCCTTGAAACAGCCACTCTTTTTTAGGCAATAGGCTTAAGCCTTGCGCCTGTGCCAGCGTGCCCGCACGCGCATGGGTTTCCACCACGCCCACCAAGACATTGACGCCCCGAGCCTGCATTTCTTTGGCTGCCTGTAACATGGCATAGGTTTTGCCCACGCCGGCCACCGCCCCAAAGTAAATCCGCAGCTTGCCGCGCTGCCGCGTGCGCTCATCGGCCTGCAGGGCGTGCAGTAAATAGTCTGGGTCGGGCGTGGGTTTCATCATGGTCATGGCGTCACAAGTTGGTCTAGGCGGTTATTTAATAACAATACATTAACCCTGTTTTCACCAAATAGCCAAATAGATTTCTGAGCCTGCTGCTGCACCAGAGCCCGCACCTGCGCTTCGGGCAGCCCTCGCGCTTGGGCCACCCGATTTACCTGAAACAAAGCACCGGCCAGGCTGATGTCTGGGTCTAAGCCGCTGGCTGAATGGGTCACCAAATCAACCGGCACCGAATGAGCAGGGATAAGGCCCTCTGGCACTAAGGCCGCCAGACGTCCCTGCACCATTTGCGCCAGGACGGGATTATTTGGCCCCAGATTGGCACCGGATGACGCCATGCTGTTGTAGGCGTGGTCCCCTGTCGCCGATGGGCGACCCCAAAAATACGCCGCTTCGGTAAAGTCTTGTCCGATGAGGACAGAACCGACCACCCGATTGTTTTTCCAGATCAGGCTACCCGCCGCCTCGGCAGGAAACCACCATTGCCCTACGACGGTCACGCCGAGCGGATACACCACGCCCAACAACAAGGTCAGCATCAAAAACAGGCTGAGCGCTGGGCGCATTATTTGGGTTTGCATCTTCATTTTTTGTTCCTTCCGTCGGGCCGGCTTAAGCCAGCCAGGTTAACATCATGTCGATGAGTTTGATGCCCACAAAAGGCACGATTAGCCCGCCTAGCCCATAAACCAATACGTTTTGACGCAGCAGCTGGGTGGCGCTCAACGCCCGATAGCGCACGCCCTTCATGGCTAAGGGAATCAACACAATAATGATTAAGGCATTAAAAATCACCGCGGCCAAAATCGCCGATTCAGGGCTGTGTAAGCCCATCACATTCAAGACGGCCAGCTGTGGGTATAACGGCATAAATAGGGCAGGAATAATGGCAAAGTATTTGGCCACGTCGTTGGCGATGGAGAACGTGGTTAAGGCGCCACGGGTCATCAGCAGCTGCTTGCCGGTTTGCACGATTTCAATCAGCTTGGTCGGGTCGGAATCCATGTCCACCATATTGGCCGCTTCCTTGGCCGCCTGCGTGCCGGAGTTCATGGC
>JAGNPU010000186.1 GCA_017989485.1 Neisseriaceae bacterium | reverse complement strand
CAGCCAAATCGACCCACAGCTAGGCTGTATTTGGCTCAAACACAGCCTTAGGGCACGCCCTTTGGCCGAACAAAAAGCGGCCTTACGCCAGCTGTTTCGTCACGCGGCCCAAGCCTTTTTGCTGCCGCGCCTACAAGACCTTAGCCAGGCGCTGCCCAAGCAGCCAAGCGCCAGCAAGCTCAGCAATGCCCGCGGCACCTGGGGCACGTGCAAAAGCGATGGCACCATACGCCTAAACTGGCGCCTATTGGGTGCCCCTATCGCCGTCATCGACTACGTGTGCGTGCACGAACTGTGCCATCTGATACACTTAAACCATAGTCCGGCCTTTTGGCGCCTGGTGGCCGACCATGCCGACAACGTCCAAACGGCCAAGGCCTGGCTCAAACAGCATCAGCAGGCGCTGTTTTGCCTTGATGACGCCTAGGCCCAACACACCACCACCGTTTATGCTTCACCCTTAAATCAAAAAAGGAATCCCCATGAGACTACTTCACACCATGCTGCGCGTAGGCGACCTAGACCGTTCTATCCGCTTTTACGAAGACGTTCTGGCCATGCGCCTATTGCGCAAGGAAGATTTCGCCAGCGGTCGCTTCACCCTGGCCTTCTTAGGCTACGGCGACGAAAGCACCCACACCGTCTTGGAGCTGACCCACAACTGGGACACCAAAAGCTACGACTTAGGCAATGGCTATGGCCACATTGCGATTGAGGTCGCCGACGCCGCAGCGGCCTGCGACGCCGCACGCGCCAAAGGCGGTAAAGTGGTGCGCGAAGCGGGCCCAATGAACCATGGCACCACCGTCATTGCCTTCATCGAAGACCCCGACGGTTATAAGATTGAATTTATTCAAAGATAAGCATCTTTAATACCGCAATCATCGCCCATCTGGCAGGTTGCGGTATTTATTTGCGGGTAACGCCCACAAACGCGCCGCATTCAGCATAATGTGTCACGACAGCTTCATATTATTCAAATAAAGCGCACAATAATCGCCGGTTTTCATGGTCAAGCGTAGCGGTTTCGATTATTATAGATCCTTATTTTTACGCCACCCCTTCATTGAGTAGAAGGTTGTACAGAACAATAAATCATCGCGAATAAGGGCCAGCCAGGCCCTTTGTCATGCAGATGGCTTACTCAGAAACAAAACTACAGGAGCACTTTATGCGACTCATGCTAGCCGCCCTCTCACTATTACTGCTACCCAGCATTAGCTACGGCGCCGATTTTAACGGCGCTGATTTAAGTCTGGCCTGGGGCATTCCCTTTGCCGGCATTCTTTTGTCGGTGGCCCTTTTTCCGATTTTCGCCCCCAGCTTTTGGCACCACCATTTTGGCAAAGTCATTGCCGCTTGGACCCTGGCCTTTTTAATGCCTTTTGTGGTGGTATTTGGGCCCATGGTCTCTATCGAAACCGTGGCCCACGCCATGTTAGAAGAGTACATTCCGTTTATTTTACTGCTGCTGGCGCTGTACACCGTGTCCGGCGGCATTTTGATCTGGGGCAACCTCGATGGCTCCCCCAAGCTCAATACCGGCATTTTGGCCCTAGGCACCTTCTTGGCCTCCATCATGGGCACCACCGGTGCGGCCATGTTGCTGATTCGTCCCTTGCTCAAGGCCAATGAGAACCGCAAGCACAAAGTGCACGTGGTGGTGTTCTTTATTTTCCTCGTGGCCAATATTGGCGGGGGCTTAACCCCCCTAGGTGACCCGCCCTTATTCCTAGGCTTTTTAAAAGGCGTCGACTTCATGTGGACGGTAGAGCATATGTTGCCGCCGGTCTTGATGAACTCCGCCATTTTACTGGGCCTGTTTTTCATCATCGACAGCTTCTTCTTTAACAAGAAAGACGAACGTCAGGCCCCCGCTGAGAACGCCGTGCGCTCGCCTTTGAAAATCATGGGCCGCTGGAACTTCTTGCTGCTGTTGGCCATCATCGCCAGCGTTTTGATGTCGGGCATGTGGAAGCCGGGCATCAGCATTGACATCTTGGGCACGCCGGTGAGCCTGCAGTCTTTGGTTCGCGACGTGCTGCTGCTGGTCATCACCATTGTGTCGCTGAAAATCACCCCGAAACCCATCCGTGCCGGGAATGAATTCAACTGGGACCCCATGATGGAAGTGGGCAAGCTGTTCTTGGGCATTTTCATCACCATCGCCCCCGTGATTGCCATCTTAAAAGCCGGTGAAGCCGGTCACTTTAAAGAGCTGATTGCCATGGTCCACAACGACCAAGGCGAGCCGCTGAACGTCATGTACTTCTGGATGAGCGGCCTTTTGTCCGCCTTCTTGGACAATGCCCCAACCTACCTGGTCTTCTTCAACATGGCCTCTGGCGATGCAGCCCAACTCATGGGCCCAATGCAAACCACGCTGTTGGCGATTTCCATGGGCTCGGTGTTCATGGGTGCCCTGTCCTACATCGGTAACGCGCCCAACTTTATGGTCAAAGCCATTGCCGAGCAACGCAAGGTGAAAATGCCCAGCTTCTTTGGCTACATGCTGTGGTCGTTTGGCATTTTGGTGCCGCTGTACATTATTCAAACGTTTGTGTTCTTCATGTAAGCCCCCAAACGCGCAACCAAAAGCTGCCTTGATGTTTGGGGCAGCTTTATTCATCCACAGAGAACACCATGAACATCGTAAAATACCTCCAAGCCCAAGGCGTGGGCACCAAGAAAGACTGTCAAAACTTGGTCAAGTATGGCGCCATCCGCATCAACGGCGAAGCGGTTGATGACGTTAAGGCCAAGGTCGACCTCAAGGCCATAACCAGCGTCCACATCGACGATGAGCCGCTGCCGTGGGTGCCCCTGCCTTACTTCTACATCCTGATGCACAAGCCGGCCGACTTTGAAACCTCACACAAGCCGACCAACTATCCGAGCGTGTTTGGCCTGTTTCCCGACAATATGCGCAATATGGACTTACAGGCCATCGGCCGCCTGGATGCGGACACCACCGGCCTATTGCTGATCACCAACGACGGCGGCTACAACCACAGGGTGACCTCACCCAAGCACAAGGTGCCCAAGCTGTATCAGGTGACCTTAAAACACGCGGCCGACGACGACTATTGCGCCAAGCTGATGAAGGGCGTGATTTTGAACGACGCCGATGAGTTTGTGCAGGCCTACCACGCCGAACTCAAAGACGAGCACACCCTATTGATGACGATTACCGAAGGGCGCTACCATCAGGTCAAACGCATGATTGCCGCCGCCGGCAACCGCGTAGAGCACCTGCATCGCCTCAGCTTTGGTGAATTTGAATTGGGCGACACGCCCGCGGCCACTTGGCACTTCGTCACCCCTACCGTCTTGGCGTCTGCTGACTAAGCCCGTGAAGACAAAAACAGCCCTGTCGCAAGACAGGGCTGTTTTTTTTGACAAACCATAGTTTGATTTATCTTAGAACACATAAGCAAACTTATTTTAACCTCACGTTTCTGACCATTCAGTGAAGTACCCTCCCCGTAAAGCGAGCCGCCGAGGCGGATGCTAGACAGCCAGATGAAGCAGGCAAAACGTTTGCCCCGTCCCGCCCCGCTTCTATAGGCGGGCAAGCTCTTGCCTGCTTCATCTGGCCCGCTAGAACCTGACTCGGCGGCGTCAAGGGGACGGTACTTCACTGCTACATGAGCGTGGTGAGATTAAATAAAACCCTAAGCGCCAATCGGTTTATCTCCCTGCGCCGGGCAGGCGCGACCTGAGGGTGCAATAAACCATGGTGACGGCACCAGCATGACGCTTCATGTTTAAGCCGCCAAGAACCGCTTAAACAATTTTTGCATGCGCAGGTTTAACAAAATGGCCGAGCAGCTTAGGCCAACAATCAGGCCGATCCACACGCCTTCGGCCTGCATGTTTTGATGCACGCTGAGGTAATAGCCCAAGGGCATGCCCACGGCCCAATAAGAGGCAATGCTCATCATCATCGGCACACGGGTGTCCTTCATGCCGCGCAGGGCGCCGTTGGCGGCCACTTGCAACACGTCGGGGAATTGAAAAATAATCGAGAACACCAAAAGATGGGCGCTCAAGGCAATGATGTCAGGATTGTCGGTAAAAATCAGCGGTAGGTGATTGCGGGTGCTGAACAAGAAGGCACAGGTCAACACCATGATGCCCAAAGACGTCACCCGCCCCATTCTGGCCACGCGTACGGCGCCAGGCAAGTCCTGGCGGCCCATTTTCTGACCCACCAATGCGGTCAGCGCAAACGACACGCTGAGCGGCACCATAAAGCTCATGCTGGTGATGTTTAAGGAAATTTGATGGCCGCTGACCACCATTTCCCCAAAGCGGCCCAGAATCAAACCAGACACCGCAAAAATCGTCACTTCGGCAAAAATCGTGGCGCCGTTGGGCACGCCTACTTTGACCATTTCTTTTAATACGGGCAACACCGGTGCCGGGGCACTGAAGATGTTGAGGCTTTTTAAACGCGGGTCAAAACGGTACAGGGTCAAAATACAGGCCAACATCACCCAAAACGTCAGGCCAGTGCCTAAGCCAGAGCCAACTTCGGCCATGCTGGGCAAGCCGATGGGCGCATAGCCATTCACCAAGAAATAGTTTAAGAAGGCGTTGACCATAAAGCCCACCGCCATCACCATAGACACGGGCACGGGACGGGCCACGCCTTCGCTGACGCTGCGCAGACTGCTGAACAAGAAGATGGCCGGCACGCCAATGCTGAGCGCACGCAAATAGCGTACGGCAGGCGCGACTAAGGATTA
>JAGNPU010000185.1 GCA_017989485.1 Neisseriaceae bacterium | reverse complement strand
CGCCATAACGGCTTGTGTTCGAACACGCGGGGGGTTTCGCCTTCAGGATGGACCAAAAGGCTTTCAAAGGCGCCTGCGGCGGTGACGTCGGCCAGGCTGGCCCCGCCGCTGATGGTGTCCTTAGACGCGGCAAAGTTCACCGTCGCCTTGGTGACGTTGCCCAGCTTGTTTAAATTGTCTTCAAATTGACCGGCGCAGTGGGCACAGGTCATGCCTTCGACAAAATAGGTTTTTTTGCTGTCGTCGTGGGCCGACGATGGCTGAGGTGACGTGGGCTTGCCGCTTTGGCAGTGGCCGTGTTCATCATGCTCGTGGTCGTGGGGGTGTTGTTGTGTGCTCATGACTTTACCTCGTTTTTATGGGTCAGTGCGATCAGAATCAGTTCACGGATGTGATCATCGTCTAAAGCGTAATAGGCCATTTTGCCCACCTTACGGTTTTTTAAGATGGCCTGTTTGTGTAGGGTGCGCAGGTGATGAGAGGTGGTGGCGATGCTGGCATCAATGATGTGGGCAATGTCACACACGCACAGTTCTTGGGTTTGGGTCAGGGCGTAGGTGATCTTGGCGCGGTTTTCATCCGCCAGCGCTTTAAACAGTAAGGCCACGCCCGCAAGGTCTTCTTGATGTAAGGCGGCGTGGACGACGGCCACTTTCTCGGGTTCATGTGGGGTCAAATGGCAGTGGTCGTGGGCGGTCATGATGGGCTCTCATTCAAATGTAGGTTTGATTGTTAGTGTAAAGCGGTTTTGGCAAACATTCAAGCCATTGTTTGAATGTTTGCCAAAACTGTGCCCAAGACACCACAGGTGATGGCCAAAATAAGGGGCTGAGTTTGGTGCGATAAGCTGTTAAAATAAGGCGATTAGGGGGCTGCCCCCATTTTTTTACAGGCCTCATCAAGAAAGCAGGGTTTATCGTGTCACACTCAAGCAGCTGGTTGTTTTGCCAAGTCATCGATAATTTTGGCGACATTGGCGTGTGCTGGCGTCTGGCGCAGAACCTGCGGCAAGAGGGCCCAGTGGTGTTGTGGGTAGACGACTTGACGCGCTTTCAGGCCTTGTGTCCGCAGGTGGACACGACGCAGTGGGTGCAAACGGTTGAGCAGGTCACCGTGGTGTTTTGGACGGCGCAAACCGGGCAACACGTGTCGCTGTCGGCGCTGCCTGCACCAAGGGTGGTGATTGAGGCCTTTGCCTGTACGCTGCCGACTGAGGTGATGGCACACGCCAAAGTGCACAACAGCCTGTGGCTTAACCTAGAGTATTTGAGCGCCGAAGATTGGGTGGCTGGGGTGCATTTAATGCCGTCGTTACAGCCAAACGGCTTGGCCAAATACTTTTACTTTCCAGGCTTTACGCCAGAGCTGGGCGGCTTGCTGCGCGAGCCTGGGCTGTTGGCCACGCGTGATGCCCTGTGGGCGGATGAGGCTCGGCAGGCACAGGTTATGGCACGTTTGGGTCTGCCGCCACGGCGCAGCATGGATGACTTAACCGTGTTTTTGTTTACCTATACCAGCGACGCGTTGTCGCAGTGGTTGCTGGCCTGGCAAGCGTTGGCGCGGCCCATCACGGTGTGGGTGACGCCCGGGCAAAGTTTAGACAGCCTAAAGCCGGCTTTGGGCCTGGCGGCCGACGACGTCCTCAAGGCGGGCGATTGCCATGAGCTGGGGCAGGTCCGGGTGTGCGTGTTGCCGTTTGTGGCTCAGGCCGACTTTGACTATTTGCTGTGGTTGGCCGATCTGAACATTATTCGGGGTGAGGACAGCTTTGTGCGCGCCCTGTGGGCAGGTAAGCCGTATTTATGGCATATTTATCAGCAAGATGAGGATGCTCACCTGCCTAAGCTGGCGGCCTTTTGGGCGCAGGCCTTTGGGCAGGCGACGACGGCAGAGACAATGAGCCTGCGTCGGGCGCATGAAGCGCTGAGTTTGCCGTTGAATGCTGACCAAGCCTGCTCTGTGGCCGAGTGGACGCATAAATGGGCTAAGCTATTGTCTTTGTTGCCGCATTGGCAGATAATGGCGGCCGAGTACAGTCGCGCCCAGGCCAGCTTGCCCAGCCTGAGACAAAAATTAACTGCTTTTGTAAAAAATAAGTTAGAATAACGCGTTTTGTATTACTTTTATATTTTCAGGACGGAACATTAATGAAAACAGCTCAAGAACTTCGCCCAGGTAACGTGTTTATGTTAGGTACGGAGCCTATGGTTGTACAGAAAACTGAGTACAATAAATCTGGTCGTAACTCTGCCGTGGTTAAAATGAAGTTGAAAAACTTGTTAAGCGGCAATGCCACAGAGGCCGTTTACAAAGCGGACGAAAAATTTGAAGTGGTGGTATTAGAGCGTAAAGAATGTACCTACACTTATTTTGCTGACCCAATGTACGTGTTCATGGACACCGAATTTGAGCAGTATGAAGTTGAAGTCGACGACATGGGTGATTCAATCAACTACATCATCGACGGCATGACCGACGTCTGTGAAGTGACCTTCTACAATGGTAAAGCCATTTCTGTTGAGTTGCCGACGATTGTTGTGCGCGAAGTAGAATACACAGAGCCAGCCGTTAAAGGCGACACCTCAGGCAAAGTGATGAAGCCAGCCCGTTTGGTGGGTGGATTTGAAATCAGCGTGCCCGCCTTTGTTGAAATTGGCGACAAAATCGAAATCGATACCCGCAGCGACGAATTCCGCAAACGCGCCTAAGTCATCTGTACTGCCTAAAGAGGCTGCCGTTAAGGTGGCCTTTTTTGCGTTCGCGCAGAAACGCCGCGCGCCAGAGCGGCTTAATTATGCTAGGATTCGATAGGCTATAGAATGCCAACCTATTTACGTACATGGCCTAAGGGCCAGCGCCTTATGAAAAGTGACCCCATGCAGCTGTACTCCGATGTTGATTTAGCCCCCTACAATACCTTTGGCCTGGCCGTCAAGGCACGCCATTTCGTGTCTTTGACCGATGTGACCGAACTGCCGCAGATTTTGGCCTGTGATGAATACCTGACCGAGCCCGTATTGTGGTTGGGTGGCGGCAGCAATGTGATTCTGACCCAGGATTTTCCAGGCCTGGTGGTGCATATGGCGACAAAGGGCGTGCGTTTTGACGACGCCGATGCCGACCATGTTTGGGTGGACGTGGCCGCCGGTGAGCCGTGGCATGAGTTTGTCAACCAAACCTTGGCCGCGGGCTATTGTGGCTTAGAAAACCTCAGCCTGATTCCCGGGACGGTGGGCGCGGCGCCGGTACAAAATATTGGGGCTTATGGGGTAGAGGTGGGGGACGTGATCGAGCATGTGGTGTGTTTTGACCTGCATGCCTATCAGGTGGTGACCTTGAGCAACGCCGATTGCGCTTTTGCTTATCGAGACAGCCTCTTCAAGCAGGGCGGCAAGGGCCGCTACGTTATTTTGAATGTTCGATTTAAACTGCAGCGCCATTTTAACCCGCAAACCCAGTATGGCGACATTGAGCGCGAGCTATTGGCCGAACAGCCCGAGCGCAGCCTGTGGACGGCGACGGATGTGGCCAGGACGGTCTGTACGATACGGGCGCGCAAGCTGCCCGACCCCAATGTGCTGGGCAATGCCGGCAGCTTTTTCAAAAACCCCATTGTGTCTCAGGCCGCTGCCGCGGCTTTTTTGGCCCAACACCCCGATGCGCCACATTATCCGCTGGCGGATGGGCGGGTGAAGCTGGCGGCCGGCTGGCTGATTGATCGGCTGGGCTTAAAGGGGCATCAAATCGGCGGCGCCGCCGTCCACGACCGTCAGGCCTTGGTTTTGGTGAATAAACAGCAGGCCACGGCTGCCGATGTGGTGGCGTTGGCGGCAGACATCCAGGCCCAGGTTTGGGCGACGTATCAAGTATCATTAGAGTCAGAACCCAATTTCATATAAGATATGGTTGATGATTAAACTTATGCCGATGAATACCATATAAAAGGAATGTTTTATGGCAAAAGAAGTAAAGCAGAATACCTACAACAAAATTGTGGATGCCAGCTTAGATTTGTTTAATGAACAAGGTGAACGCAACATCAGTACCAATCATATTGCGGCCCATTTGAGCATTAGCCCCGGTAATTTGTATTACCACTTCAGAAACAAAGATGAAATCATCCTGCAGCTGTTTAAACGCTATCGTCAGGATACCTTGTCGTATTTAAAAGAATATCAAGCACCGTCAAGCACCGTCTCGGTATGGAATTTTGTGCACAATGTGTTTGATGTGATGTGGCGCTATCGGTTTTTGTTTGCCGACACCAATACCCTGTTGGCCCGTAGCGAAGAGCTGGCCCAGGAATACCATCAGTTTACCGAGGCCGAGGTCACGCCCGCGATTGCGCAGCAGTGTCAGGTGTTGATCGACTGTGGCTTCATCGACATTGACGCAGCGTCTTTAAAACGCTGCACCACCAATATTTGGTTGATTTCTAAATACTGGTTCGTGTTTGAAAGCTCTGCCCAGCAGCAAGAGCCGCTGGACGAGCAGGCTAAATTCCGTGGCATCAAGCAGGTGATGAGCATTGTTCAGCCTTACGTGACGCAAGAGTATCGAGCCGCCTACGATGCGATCATTAATCGCGACGACCTGTAGCAAGGTGAATCGTCCACAGGCGCGCTTGCCGCGCGTGTGGACCACATAAAGCCGTCACCAACCAACAAGCAGCCATAGGCTGCTTGTTGGCGTTTGGGAAGGGGGCCGCAAAGGGTGTATGACTAATGAGTGCATTCAATTATAATACAAGCACAAAAAA
>JAGNPU010000184.1 GCA_017989485.1 Neisseriaceae bacterium | reverse complement strand
AGGAGGGTCTTCTTGATGGACATTAAATTACATGCCTTGGCCAAAACCACACCTGCTATTCGGAAGTATATTCAGGAGTCGAATAAAAGCATTAATGCCCTAGCCAAAGAACTGAATCTTTCAACGCAAACCGTACACAAATGGCGTCACAACAAGACTATTTATGATGGCTCACATGCAAGAGGACGGTTAGCGACCGAAATGTCATTGGAAGAGGAGGAAATCATTGTTGAGCTACGAACAAAGTTACTTCTATCTTTAGATGATATTACCGAAGTCGTTAAGCGATGTGTACGCAGTACACTTAGCCGTAGCGCAGTTCACCGATGCTTAGCTAGAAGAAAAATTAGCCGCTTTAAGAAAGAGGATAAACAAATGAGCCAGACGTTTGAACAAGCAACCTGTGGCTTTATTCATATAGACCTAAAGGTTCTTAGTCCTTTAAATAAAAAACGAAGCTATGTATTTGTGGCGATTGATAGAGCAACTCGATTTGTGGTGGTAGAAATTATTTATAAAAGAGATGCTGAAACGACTAATGCCTGTTTAGAACGATTCCTAAAAGTCTTTCCATATAAGGTGCACACCATATTGACAGATAATGATGGGGCATTTACTGATCGCTTTGCAGTGAGCAAAATAGGGAAGCCTCCTGGTAAACCTAGTGGGGGCCATCTTTTTGATCTCACCTGTCAAAAGCACAAAATTGAGCACCGCCTCATCAAACCACATCATCCTCAAACCAACGGTATGGTGGAACGATTTAATAGGCGTCTTTCAGAAGTCCTTCAGAAAAAGGAAAGCATATCTCGCAATACAGGTAAAAATAAGTTCTTCACTCATGAAGAGAGAAATGCCTATATCAACACATTTGTTGCCAACTATAATAAAACACGTCTTAAATGCCTAAATTATAAGGCACCTACTGAAGTACTAAATAATCAGAGGGGACTTAACACGCAGGCGGGGATCCAGAAATCGCTGGCCGTGAAGAGGCGGCCTCATATGGCCGCATATCAACCAACGGTTTTATTGGTTATGCCCCATAACGATTCATTTTTAGCTGCCGAGTCACAAAAGCAAGGAGCGTGCAAGAATGAAGCAGCATGCCGTAGCGTAGGTCAAGCGCAGCGGACCCACGGCCCACCACCAAGGCCAACCCCACGCTAGCCAAACAGAGCCATAAACAAACCATGCGCTCATGGCGGTAAAGCGGCAGGGCTAATGCGATTGATGGGGCAGGATGGCTTTGGTATGGCGGAATTTGTGATGTGTGCGCCAGAAAGGCAGGCATAAAAAAGCCCTCGCAAAGAGGGTGAGTGGATTTGGGCAAGGCCATTGCTTGGTCCCAAAGGTCTTTTAAGTCATTGATTTGTCGTGATGCGATGGAGCGGGTGAGGGGAATCGAACCCCCGTCTTAAGCTTGGGAAGCTTCTACTCTACCATTGAGCTACACCCGCAGAGCCATATTTGAGGGCTGAATGTACCTGTTTTTTGGCCAAAGGGCAAGAGGACGATCAGATTTTTTTTCACCATGGGCGTGTGAGCCGGGCGTTTTGGGCGGATAATTTGGTGGGATTCATGACTATCTATTTGCCAATAGAAGTTTGCCTCTATAAAATGGCCTGATGTGCGCCTTCAGGCGCTTTCTGTGTTGGTCTTAAGGAAGGTGTAAGCATGAGGGTAAAACAACTCATTATGGCGGCAATGGTATTGGGCCTGACGGCATGCAGTCAGTCTATGGTGCCGAGCGTGGGCCAAAGCATGATCACCACCACGGTGACTCAGGAATGCCACAAGCAGTTAAATAAACGCGCTGAGTGGCAGGCCGCAAAGCTGCTGGTGACGCCGGAAAAAGCCAAGCAATGGGAACAAAAAATTTGTGACTGCGTGGGTGAAGAAGCGCCGAAGCACGTGTCGATGTCTGATTTGGCGACGGCCGTCACCAATCCGGCTGAGCGTGTGGCCATCGGGGCCAGGCTGACTGAGGAAACGCTGAGCGCCTGCGTGAAGAAAATCAAATTTTAACGGAACAGGATTTGACCCGTCAGGCTGAATCAGCGCGTGCGGGTCAAACATTATTTCTCATACGAAAAGTAAGCATTAGGGAACCTAGAACATGAACTACATCAGTACCCGTGGTGGGATGGCGCCACAGTCGTTTAGCGATATTTTGTTAATGGGCCTAGCGCCAGACGGTGGCTTAGTGATGCCGATGGAGTACCCGCAGGTGTCTGCCGAGCAGCTGGAAACGTGGCGCACGTTGTCGTATCCAGAACTGGCCTATGAGATCATCAGCCTGTTTGCCACCGACATTCCGGCTCAGGACTTAAAAGACATTCTGGCCAAAACCTATACCGAAGATTGTTTTGGGACCAAGGCGATTACGCCGGTACGCCGTTTGCAAGACGGCATTGTGATTCAAGCGCTGTCAAATGGCCCCACCTTGGCCTTTAAAGACATGGCCATGCAGTTTCTGGGCCACATGTTTGAATACGTGTTGGCCAAGAAGCAAACCCACATCAACATCATTGGCGCCACCAGCGGCGACACCGGCAGCGCCGCGGAATACGCGATGAAGGGCAAGGCCGGCATCAATATTTTCATGCTGTCCCCCAACGGCAAGATGAGCGCCTTCCAGCGGGCACAAATGTACAGCTTGCAAGACGAAAACATACACAATATTGCCATTGACGGCCTGTTTGACGATTGCCAAGACATTGTTAAAGCGACCCAGCAAGACGCCGCTTTTAAAGAGCGTTACAAAATAGGCACGGTTAATTCGATTAACTGGGGCCGCATTGTGGCGCAAATCGTGTATTACTTTAAGGGCTATTTTGAGGCCACCTCGACCAATGAGCAAAAGGTCAGCTTTTGCGTGCCCAGCGGCAACTTTGGCAACGTGTGTGCCGGCCATATTGCGCGTCAAATGGGTTTGCACATTCATCGCCTGATTGTGGCCACCAATGAAAATGACGTTTTGGATGAGTTCTTTAAAACCGGTATATACCGCCCCCGTGGCTCGGCCGATACCTACATTACCTCTAGCCCGTCTATGGACATTTCCAAGGCGTCTAACTTTGAACGCTTCATCTTTGACCTAGTGGGCCAAGAGCCTGAGGCCGTGAATATGTTGTGGGCCAAAGTGGCCAGCGGCGAAGGCTTTGATTTAAGCGAATACCTGCCGATTATTCAGGAATACTATGGTTTTGTGTCGGGCAAAAGCACCCACGCCGATCGCTTGGCCACCATACGGTCGGTATACCAAAGCGATGGGGCCTTCATCGACACCCATACCGCAGACGGCATCAAAGTGGCGCGTGAAATGCGTGATGCGGGCGAGTTGGTGGTGTGCTTGGAAACCGCGTTGGCGATTAAATTTGAAGACACCCTCAAAGAAGCCTTGGGCGACGACGTGGTGATTCCTTGTCCTAAGGGCTTGATGGACTTAGGAAAACGCCCGCAAAAAGTGGTGGTGTTGCCTAACGACGCGGGCTTGGTGAAGAAATTAATTGAAGAAACATTGGCTTAGGCTGAAAATATTTAGAATAAACACTTTAATTTTACCAAGGTTTTAATTTTATTGAAAACTAGCATACAATACGGGTCAGTCCGCTGGCCCGTCAGGAGCCCATTCACCCCCCATGAGTCAAGTTAAATTCCAATCCAGTTTTGAATTATACAAACGATTACTAAAGTATCTTCGCGGTTATTGGAAGATGTTTGCCGTGTCGATTGTGGCCATGGTGTTGGCTGCGGCCACCGAGCCTGCCTTTGTGGCCTTATTAAAGCCGTTGATTGACGAAGGGTTTGTGGCCAAGAACATCAGCGCCATGAATTGGATTCCCTTGGCCATTATTGGCCTATTTGTGCTGCGCGGCATCACCAGCTTTATCAATGAGTACACCAGTAGCTATTTGTCTGGCCATCTGGTGCAGCAGCTGCGTCAAGAGCTGTTTGCCAAACTGTTGGTGTTGCCCGTGGGCTATTACCAAAACCATCCCTCTGGCCGCCTGGTCTCACGCATCACCAACGACGTGAACCTGATCAGCGAAGCCGGTTTTCGGGTGATTACGGTGACGGTCAAAGACGGCATCACGGTGATTGGCCTCTTGGGCCTGCTGCTGTATACCGACTGGCAGCTGACCTTGATTACCCTTGGCGTGATGCCTATTGTGACCCTGTGCGTGAAGGTGGTGAATAAGCGTTTGCGTGGGCTGTCGCGTAAAAACCAACATGACATGGGCGAAATGACTCAGGTCTTGAGCGAGTCCATAGACTGTGCCCGTATGGTGAAGGTCTACGGCGGTGAGGCACGTGAGCAAGAGCGCTTTCGCGGCGCTTCCGTGGCGGTGCGCCACAATATGGTCAAGCAAACCACCATGTCGTCGCTCAGTACCGGCGTCACCCAATTAATCATTGCCTGTGCGCTGTCGGCCATTTTGTATTTTGCCGCCCAAAGGGCACGCAATAACGCCTTCAGTGCCGGCGATTTCATGTCGTTTTTGTCCGGCATGCTGATGCTGTTTGCGCCGGTTAAGCGCATCACCAACATCACCCAGGCCTTGCAAAAAGGCTTGGCTGCGGCGGAAAGCGTGTTTGGCTTTTTGGACGAAGACAGCGAGCCAGATCACGGCACCAAGTCGTTTCCCGGCATCGGCCAAAGCCTGCGGTTTGACAACGTGGTGTTTCGTTATGAAGGCGCTGAAACCGACAGCCTTAAGGGCGTGAATTTAGACATTAAGGCGGGTTCTATGGTGGCCTTGGTG
>JAGNPU010000183.1 GCA_017989485.1 Neisseriaceae bacterium | reverse complement strand
GAGACAGGCTCCATCAGCATGGCTTACGCCCGGTGCTCTGGGCCATAGGGTTTGCCCTATTGGTCAACACCCTGTATAGCCACGCATTTGGGACGCCGACGCGGTTCTTAATTGCCTCTTTTGCGTCCATTCTCATCAGTGAACTCGCCGCCACCGTGGCCTTTCAACGGCTCAAACACCGCTCGTGGCCGATCAAAGCCTTGAGCAGCAATGCCGTCGGCGTGCCCTTAGACAGCACGGCGTTTACCCTATTGGCCTTTTGGGGCGTCATGGGCCCGGCCGTGATGGCGCAAATCATTTTTGCCGACATTTTGGCCAAATTCCTCATTGCCGCCGTCATGGTGTGGCAACCCCGTCGACGTGCCCTGTCCTATTTGAACAAACCGAAGAAAGCCTAATATGCCCCAAGCCACAGACCATACTTTTTTACCCGACAGCCCCAGTGATTACGTGTCGCCTCACCATCAGCGCCCGTTAAAAACCATCACCAACCCTAACCCACACTTATGCAGCGAACAAACCCACATCGTGACCCTCCCCGAACTGTGCCCGGCCAGCCACAACCCAGGGCCAGGCTCGACCATGAGCATACGCTATCAGGCCGCCGGCCATTTCTTAGAGCTGTTTGCCCTAGAGGCCTATTTTAAAGGCTATATTGGCCACCCCCTGGTGCGCGACATTGAATACCTCACCCAAGAGGTCGCCAAAGACTGCGCCGCCGCCTTGGGCCTCAAGGTGACGGTGACGGCCCATATTTATTTGGCCGGGCTGGGCCAACAGCAAATCCTCACCACCGTCGCCACGCCATCGGATGCTGGCCGATAGGCAAGCCGCGACCCACTCACCAAAAACCCCACAAATTCGGCCCTTAATATACGACCCAAAATAAAAACTCATTGACCGTAAACCGATAGATTCATTACTATTTCTAACCCAGCCATGAATCCATGGTCTGGTTTTCGACATAAAGAACCCATCATGAGTCTTCATCCGCCGAGCAGCAATCCTTGCGTCAGCTGTGGCGCCTGCTGCGCCACTTTTCGCGTGTCATTTTATTGGGCCGAAGCCGACGCCCTCAACATTGCCCCAGAACGCACCGAACAGGTGAATGCCTTTTACGGCTGCATGGCCGGCACCAACCAGCCACAGCCACGCTGTCAGGCATTGGCTGGCGACGTCGGTGGCGATACCCGCTGCCAAATTTACCACCAGCGCCCCGCCCCCTGCCATGAGCTACAGGCTGGCGAAGCCAAGTGCAATCAGGCGCGCCTGCGCCATGGCCTTAGCCCCATCCCCACCAACCCACACGCTCGGCCGCCGGGCACGAACGACGACGACTGTTTTGATCACGCCAGCTAACACCACAGCCGCCCAGCACCGTGGTGTTTTCCCTACGCTCGAAACGCCTGCCGCCTCACCATCGCTTATTGACGGCTAACTCACGGCAACGTGGGTCAAGCGCAGCGGACCCACGAAACCCCAGCACCAAGACCAAAACCCCGTGGGTCACGGCCTACGCTACTCTAGCAGGGGCATAAACAAACCATGGCCTGTTTATCCTCTGCCTATTGCCCACAAAAAAACCCCCTATTAAAGGGGGTTAATATTGAACGGCTTTACAATAAAGCCATCCGCGTCGACTCAATAAGGCGCACGCTCATGATCGTTCCATCGCACAAAGCCCATCACCAGGCGATACACAAACCAAACAAAGGCCGCGAATAGAATCACAAAGCCAATCAAAATCACCGTGGTCACAAACCCCACAATCATCAGACCTAAGGCCACCCATACGGTTTTGATCAGGTAGTTCATATGGCTGTAATAAATCGTGTCACGAATGTCATCGCGGCGCACATAGGCGTAAATCAGGCCGATCACCGTGCCCGCACCGGCCGTAAACAACCCTACCGCAATCGCAATGTACACCATTAAGGTTTCTTTTCTGGCGTCCAAAGTTGGGCCTAGGCCACTGGTTTCATGCATCATCATGGGTTCTCGCATCATCACTCCTTTAATCACGGTCAGTCAAACACGCTGTCGACTCAATAAGGATCAGACCGGTTTTGTCTCGATAAATTCCCCATACTAGGACATATTTATAAGCTAATCACACTAATCTTTATGTGGGATTATTATTGCTTTAATCCCTTATTACGGCCAAAATAAGCCTTTATCTGTATCATACTGCATTTTTTAGGAGGACCCCCATGTCGCTCAATACCGCAGTCATCAGCGCCACTGGCCTATACACCCCACCGCACGCCATCAGCAACGACGAACTGGTGCACACGTTCAACACCTACGTGAACCAATACAACCAGGCTCATCAGGCCGACATCGACGCCGGCCGCCTGACGGCCCTGCGCGAATCCAGCTCTGAGTTTATTGAAAAAGCCTCCGGCATCAAAAGCCGTTACGTGCTCGACAAAGCGGGGATTTTAGACCCAGACCTCATGCGCCCTAACCTGCCCGAACGCAGCGACGACGAGCTGTCCGTCCAAGCCGAAATGGGGGTGGCTGCGGCGAAAATGGCCTTAGACAATGCGGGCCTGACCGGTGCCGACATCGACATGGTGATTGTCGCCTGCTCTAATATGCAGCGCGCCTACCCCGCCATTTCGGTCGAAATCCAAGCGGCCTTAGGCTGCCAGGGCTTTGCCTTTGACATGAACGTGGCCTGTTCTAGCGCCACCTTTGGCCTCCAAACCGCCCAAAATGCCGTCATTGCCGGCTCGGCCCGACGCGTTTTAATGGTGAATGCCGAAATTTGTTCGGCCCATTTAAACTTTAGAGAACGCGACAGCCACTTTATTTTTGGGGACGCCGCCACGGCCGTCATCGTGGAACACGCCGACCTGGTGGCAGAACACGCCGGCTTCACCCTCGTTGGCTGCCAGCTGTGGACCCAGTTCGCCAACAGCATACGCAACAACGCCGGCTTTTTAAATCGCTGCGCCCCCGAACACGCACAAGACGCGGACAAGTTATTCGTGCAAAATGGACGCAAAGTATTTAAAGACGTTTGTCCCGCCGTGGGCGAACACATTGTGCGCCATTTAGCCGCCGCCAACCTACCCGCCGAGCAGGTCACCCGTTTTTGGCTACATCAGGCCAACCTAAGCATGAATGAGCTGATTGCCAAGCGTGTGCTGGGCCGAGTGGCCAACCGCGAAGAAGCGCCCATTATTTTGGACCAGTACGCCAACACCAGCTCGGCCGGGTCGATTATTGCCTTCCACCTTCATCATGACGGCATGAAGGCGGGCGACTACGGCGTGATTTCCAGCTTTGGCGCCGGTTATTCTATTGGCTCGGTGATTCTACAAAAGAGATAAAGCCCATGCGTACCAGCAAGCAAAAAAAACGCGCCGTTTATGCCGGCAGTTTTGACCCCCCCACCAACGGCCACTTATGGATGATCCGTAAGGCCCAAGACTTATTTGACGAACTGGTGGTGGCCATTGGGGTGAACCCAGACAAGCGCTGCACCTTTAGCGTAGACGAGCGCCAAAGCATGTTGCGCGACATTACCCGCGGCTTTCCCACGGTTAAAGTGGCGGTGTTTGAACATCAGTTTCTGGTCAACTACGCCCAAAGCATCGACGCCGACTACATCGTGCGCGGCATTCGCACGGCGTCTGATTACGAATACGAGCGCTCTATGCGCTACATTAACTCAGACATGCAGCCCGACGTGGCCACCGTGTTCTTAATGCCGCCACGCGAGTACGCCGAAGTGTCTTCGACCATGGTCAAAGGCATGGTGGGGCCTAAAGACTGGCAGCAGGTCATCAAGCAATACGTGCCCGACGCCGTCTACGAAAAAATCATGCAAGACCATTTGTATTCCGCGCGTTAAAACGCAAAAAACCGCTTCTGCTCAGAAGCGGTTTTTTGATGGCCATAACGAGCATGCTCGATGCGGCAAATGCCTAATAAGGGTTGCTCAAGCCTTGCATCAGCAAAGCCAGATAGTCTTTTACCTGAGTCTCGGTACAGCCCATTAAAATCGCGTCTTCCAACGCATCTTGCGCCAGCTGCTGTAACTCTTCCAGGTTTTCGGTCATCACCTTAATTTTTTCGGTGCAAGACACAATTTGGCCGTCTTCGCCTCGCCAAATAGGCATCTCAGGTAAACTCATACGCTTTTTCTCTGTCCACGGGCAGCCCACGGCCGCCCTTTAAAAACAACCCACGCCTGCCGCCATTTACTTCACGAATTTGGCGGTATTCATGGTTTGATGATTGATGCGGCGCGCGCCATTATAGCGCTTAGACCAGTAGCTATTGGTCATGCTGGTGATTTCCACCGTTTTGCCGGTACGCGGCGACTGAATAAAGCGGTCATTGCCCAAATACATGCCCACGTGGGAATTGGCAAAGCCACGGGTATTAAAGAACACCAAATCACCCGGCATCAGGTCGGTACGGTTAACCGATTGGCCTACTCGGGCCATTTCGGCCGCGGTACGCGGCAGGTTAATCCGAAACGACTGCTTGAAAATGTATTGAATAAACCCACTACAGTCTAGGCCCTGCGCCGGCGATGAGCCACCAAACTTATAGGCCACGCCCAACAGGCCCATGGCGTTCATGATTAAATCACCGACCTGTTCTTTATTCATGTCTTTCGTGTCTGTAACATGCATCGGCGCGGCCATCTCACCACGGCCCTTAATCACAATGCTTTGCTGTTGTTTTTGCGAAATCAAATCATCTAGGGGATCCGCCGGTGCCAGACCGACCCAAGCCCCCAACATCAAGACC
>JAGNPU010000182.1 GCA_017989485.1 Neisseriaceae bacterium | reverse complement strand
CTACAGCGACGTGTGAATCTGAAGTTTGGTGGTTATTTAATCATCGACCAAACCGAAGCCATGACCACCATCGACGTCAACACCGGCGGTTTTGTGGGCACCCGCAATTTTGACGAAACCATTTACAAAACCAATCTTGAAGCCACCCACGCCATTGCGCGCCAGCTGCGCCTGCGCAATCTGGGCGGCATCATCATCGTCGACTTCATCGACATGGAGCAAGAAAGCCATCGCGCATCGGTGCTCAACGAATTGGCCAAAGCCTTAGGGTTTGACCGCACCCGCGTCACCCTAAACGGCTTTACCAGCCTGGGCCTGATCGAAATCACCCGCAAGCGCACGCGCGAAAACCTCAACCATATTTTGTGCGAAACCTGTCCCACCTGTTCTGGCCGTGGCCACATCAAAACCGCCCAAACCGTGTGCTATGAAATCCAACGTGAAATCGTGCGCGAAGCCCGCCGCTACGACGCCAAAAGCTTCCGTATTTTGGCCTCGCCCACGGTGATCGAAATGCTGGTCGACGAAGAGGCCCAATCTTTGGCCATGCTGATCGACTTCATTGGCAAACCGATTTCTTTGGCGGTAGAGTCTACCTATACCCAAGAACAATTTGACGTGGTGCTGTTGTAAACCCCGCCCAACCACTGCATGGAAAGCCTGTTTGACATGAGTTGCCCTACCTCAACGTCGCCCACTGCCGCTTCTGGCCCAGACCTTTGGCTGACCATTTGCCAAGAGGCGGCGGCCGCGGCCCAAAGCGAGCCCCTGTTGGCCAGTTTTTTGCACCTGACCGTTTTGCGCCACCCTAGCCTAGAGCACGTGGTGGCGTTCCACCTGTCCAGCAAGCTGTCTAGCCCGGTCATGGACGCACGCGCACTGTATGAAGTGTTTTGCGAAGCCTTTGCCCAAGACCCCAACATCAGCCTCAGCATGCGCACCGACATTCACGCCTATTACGACCGCGATCCGGCCTGTGAAGAATACACCCTGCCGCTGCTGTACTTTAAAGGCTTTCACGCCACCCAAGCCCACCGCATCAACCATTGGCTGTGGCAGCAAGGGCGCCATACTCTGGCCTATTCCTTACAAAACCGTGCGTCCGAAGTGTTTGGCATCGACATCCATCCCGGTGCCAAAATTGGCAAAGGCCTGATGTTCGACCACGGCACCGGCATCGTCATCGGTGAAACCGCCGTCTTGGGTGACGATATTTCCATTTTGCACGGCGTCACCCTTGGTGGCTCTGGCAAAGAGTCCGGCATACGCCACCCCCATATCGGCGATGGCGTGATGATTGGCGCCAATGCCGCCGTGTTGGGGCCGATTCAAGTAGGCCACTGCGCCAAGATTGGTGCCGGCAGCGTCGTCGTGGCCGATGTCGCGCCCTATACCACGGTTGTGGGCGTGCCCGCCGCCGCCGTGGGCACGGCCAACCGCCACAGCATGCCGTCCAGAAGCATGGACCAAAGCATTTAAATCAAAAAATACCCGATGGCCAGCGCCTATCGGGTATGTTGACCTCGGCCAAACGCGCCTATTTCACGTACGCGGCTTCAAACCCCATTAAGGCCTGACCCACCGACATCTGTATCGCCTGAACCTGCTGGCTTAAGTCGGTGATTTTCTGTTTGTCTTCTGCCGTATGCTCATCTTGTGCCGCCAGGTCATACAGCTGCATCGAGCGCCTATTGGCGTCTATCATCTTGGCCCGTACGTCGTCGACGTCCTGACTTTGCAACCCCAAGTGACTCAAATCATCATTCATGCGTTGTGTACTCGCCTTCAGCTGCGCCATGATGGCCTTAAGTTGACCGGCATTATTGGTCTGTCTGGCCGCAATAAGGTCTTCATTCAAGCGTTCCGCCTCAACCGTAAACGTATTCATCACGCCGTTTAGCTGATCCATATCGGCGAGCACATGGGGCCCATTGCCTGTGGACAATGCGGCTGCCGCCGGCTGTTCTGCCACGGCCTCAGGAGCCGTCGCCACAGAAACTGCTTTGTCTTCAGAACAGGCGGTCAAAGCCAAAGCCAACATCATGCTGGTTAACAGCACATTTTTATTCATATCACATCCTAAAATTAGCCACTCTTCACGATCATGGCCAAGGTATTCGGCCACGCCACATCAACACACATCACTCACCAACGCGCCATCTGATACGGGCAGGCCAAACAGCAATGCCATGGCCACCACAATAGACACCCCCAATAACGCAGAAGCCACAAACCACCCAGCCCATAGGGGCACGCCGTGCTGACGATGCTTATCCATACGCCAAGCAACAAAACCGCCGTAGGCGAGGCTAGGCAACACCACAAAAGGAGGCCCCAACACCCGCGCCAAGGCGGCATACTCCTGCTGCAACAAGGTGGTGCAACCTAAGGCCGACAGACCGTATTGCGCCTGATACACGCCCGCCAAAGGGAAGCTGGCATAAAATAAACCCGCCAAACACAGCGTTAAAGCAGCTGACCATAACCAGCGGTGGCCACCACTCATCACCCACACCCTCAACAATAAAAGACGGAACCAAATCCATGGCACTGGGCCACGACCGGCTCGCCCCTTTAAACCGATGACTCATTTTACCCATGCCCAGGCGGGCACCCAACTACGGCTAGGTCATTGTGGCGTGTGCGCCGCATTCAAGGCATCCAAAGCTTGGCCGGTCGACTGTTGCAAGGCCAACGCCTGTTCGCTGATCAAGACAATTTCTGCCTCATCTTCGGCACTTAGCTCGTCTTTCGCCGTCAAATCGAGTAGCTTAATCGACAAGGCATTGCCTTCTGCCATGGCCACATAAACCTCGTTGACTTCCTTGCTTTTAAACACAATGGCCGACAGCGCTTCATTAAAGTCCACCGTGGCTGCCTTGATTTGCGCCATGACCGCCAGCGCCTGTTCCGGTGCCCATCGGTGTTCTCTTAGCGCTTTACGATAGGCCGCAGACTGGGTGTTAAACCCATTCACCACCTGATTCAGCGCCTGTAAGTCGCTGCTGATGTCGGCCGCATTGCCTGCCGACAACACCACCGGCGCTGGCTCGGGCTGGCTGACCACAGCGGCCACCGGCTCGGCTACCGCCGGCTGCGGCGGCCCACCTTCGGAACAGGCCGCAAGGACAAAAGCCAAGCCCATTAACACCTTATATTTACTCATGCGAAGCCACCATTTAGTTATTTAATCAGATTCATTATTAACTTGATTTTATCATGTCACACACAAAAGACCGCATGGCTTACACAGGTTTACACTCGTGCCAACGCCGACTAATCATCGCTCATGGCGCCGTGGGCACGCATGACGCGCTCTTGACCATCAGGGCGACGTTCCATCACCACCATGGGGTAAAAAATACGTGTTACCGTGAGCATAAGTGGCTTAGTGCAATGGTTACATAGACGCCAACCATAGGCTTTTGCGCACAAACTGGTGGTTCTTAAATTCAAACACCGCCGTATACATCGCGGCGCCGTCGGCCTGAGTGGAAAACACATATAAATGCTGGCGCTGAGGGTGATAATAAACCGACACATGATCAAACACGCTGTCGTCCATCACGGAATAGGTTGGGATGATTAATGATGTCAGCTGTGATTGAGGAACTTGAGCCGTATGGCCGTCAACAGTGACGTGAATATCAGCATAGCCGTAAGCGGCATCAATTATTTCATTGTCGGTACCATACATGACCTGGCCCTGATACATGGTCCTCACCACGTTGTGTTGGTCTGCTTTTGTTGCGTACCCTTTTTTGTCCAACGCGACGGGGGCAATACTCACCTTTACCTTCACCTGGCCCTCTTGATACACAGCGCTGTGTTGCGTGCGTGTCTGCAGTGGCACCTTAGTAAACGCGCGATCTTGATCTAAAAACACCAGCCGACTGCGATGAATAAAACCAAAATTTTCGCGGCCGTCTAGCGCCACCGCACAAAAACTGGGGTTATCTGACTGGTCCATGCTGCAGCTTAGCGGTGTGCCATTTGGTATCGCAGCCAAGACTTTGGCCTGAGCATGGGCATCAGCCCGAAGATTCACGTAACCGTCGGCGTCTTCTACCACAGCATAACCATGGCTCAAAGGCTGGGCCAACACACTGACCTGAATGGATAACAAAAACAGCATTAAGATTGGCTTCATTTTAAAACCTAATTAAATAATGACGAATTGGCTTCATCTGTAAAACACGACGGCATGCTCATCGTCGTGCGCGTGTATGACTCAGAATCATCACCAGCAAGAACCCGCATGCACAACAAACATGATCACGCGCTACGCTACCTCATAACACATACGTTATGACACGCCCAAAAAATTGAAGCCCTTATGGCTGTCTTATGTTGACAAAGAGTACGCTCACCCACCCCAAGGCTCATATTCAAGGCGGCAATCCTGCACCGCGGTATCACCATCGAACCAGAACTTAAAGAAATAAGGTGAGTACTTAGGTGGGTAATAAGGGTCCACTTTAGGCAGCGTTTTATAAAACGTCAGGTTTGCTACTTGATGATTGGCCAAAGAAATGCGTATTTTTCGATCGTGATCAGAAAACTCGGGCCGACCAAGGCCTCTGATTTCTGTTACTTTTTTACCCTGAATAGACAACCCACTAAACTGCACATAAAGCCCTTCTAATGCCTCATTAGCATAACCTGTTTTTTCCTTGAGTGTTGCCCACTCTCCGGCAAATGGACCATACTTTCCTGGGCCAAGTACGCTTATTGCAGAATATTTCTTACCTTCCGGATGAAAAATGGGTTTAT